>JBKDZY010000001.1:0-4659 GCA_047971765.1 Hyphomicrobiaceae bacterium
CTTGTCCCGGCGCACGAAGACCTTGAACATCGCATCGCCTCCGCTGTTGAAGAACTGAACCGAGCATGACGGGCGCCCCATGAACGGCCGGGAGACGAAGGCAATGGTGGCGCAGGCCTCGTAACGGATATGGCCGCCAATCGGGCTGTCGCCATGCAGGTTGAAGTACCCACGTCCGATGTTGCCCGTTGGAATGCGTCCAACGCATTCCAGAACAACGTCGGGCGTGTGTACGATAACCAGAACTTCGCCCCAGCGCTCGAGATCACTCATGACATCGCGGAAGCGATGTCCCGGGATAAGCGTGCGATGCGCGTCAGGCAGAGCTTCCACGACATCTCGGGTCGACACGCCATTCTCGGCGGCAATCCGTTCGAGAACACCGTCCGGGTTCCGGGCTAGCTGCTCGGCAAGGATTCGTGCTCGCTCTGATGCCATCATGTCGCTCATTGGGAGCATTTTTGCGCTTGTGCGTTCAGGCATCGGCACGCTTCTGGCCGTCGGTAGTGATCTCCTGGACGACATGAAATCCTTCGAACTCGGGGTGACCCAGGTAGAGCGGGCGGATTGCGCTGCTACCCGCATTCGCATGTGACTTGCGGAACTGATCCGACTTGGTCCACGCCTCGAAATCCTCGTAGGAATTCCAGACCGTGTGCGAGGAATAGAGGACATGATCGTCCCGTTCTGGCCCCTTGAGCAGATGGAACGCAATGAAGCCCTGGAGTTCGTGGAGATAGCTCTCGCGCGAGGCCCAAAGAGTCTCGAAGTCGTTCTCCGAGCCCTTGCCGATCTTGAAGCGGTTCATGGCGATATACATGATGTCTCGTCCTCGGTTGCAAATGGTCGTTTCGAGCGGCAGGTTACATATTGTGAACTTTAAAAGTCAAGATATGGAAATGCAGGAGGCGTATCGGCGCGCCTTGCGCAGGCATGAGGGAGGTGCTGCCGGCCCTATCATGAAGGCCCTGGTTTGCCCTGGGGCGTAGCGGGCCCGGCCGGCTGGAGTGACGGAAATATCACGTTCCCACAGGTCGTGGCCGATCTGGCGCAATAAATATTGACTAATGTAGTAAAGAATTATCTTTTGCGCATTGTCCACATCCGATCGACAGGCTTGGCCAGCCATTCGGCGTGTCCGCAGGACCGCGAAAAGCCAGCGCGAAAAGCATGAATCGACAACACGGAGATATCCGATGCGATTGATCGCGCGGTCTCATCATGCCCGCTTGTGCGCAGTTCTCGGATTGCGTGGCGCTGCTGCGGCATGCAGTGTTCTGGCGCTGGCACTGGTAGGGGCAAGCGAGGGGTTGGCGCAGGGGGGCGCCGCCGAACCAGGCCAATCAATTCCGGCGCCTGCACCTGCTCCAGCGCTGGTGCCCGCACCCCAGCCGGAGGTAGCGCCAATCGCGCCACAGGCAGGCCGGTCCCCGCCGGTCCTGCCGCAGGTGACGGTCGAAACGGCCAGGCCGCGGACCGAGCCGGCGCCTGCGCCAAAGGCTGCCGCCCGGGTGTCGCCTGCCACCAGGAGTCCGGCTGCCCAATCCAGGCGGCGGACACGTCGCACGCAGGCGTCCGCTCCGTCTGTCCCGGCTGTGACGCAGGCTCCGGCGTCGGTGACGTTGCCCGCCGCTGGCCAGGGAGGAAGGTCTGGCAGGCGGCCCGCAAGTGAGGCAACCGACACGCCGTTGGCCACACAGACCACCGGTCAAACCATTCGGCGCGACGAGATTGGCAGCATCACGGATCTCGGCAATGCGACGGAGCCTGGCGTCGAGTACTCATCTCGCACGGATGGCCCCTCGATACGCGGTCTCGAAGGGCCGCGTGTGACGACAGTCATAGACGGCATCCCTGTTCCGTTTCTGGAAGACAATATACGTAGCGACACTGCTGGGGCGAATTCGCCGACGAATGCCGATGGTGGTGGGGCGGCATTTGATTTCTTCTCCATTTCGGCGCTTGACGTCCTGCGCGGGTCAGACTCGTCCCGCATCGGTCCAGGCGCCATGGGAGGAGCCATCGTCATTCGCACCCTGGAGCCCGATGATCTTCTGGAAAAGGGTCGGGATTGGGGAGGCTTGTCCAAGGTGACCTATGATGGCCGGGACGGCAGCATTGCTGGCGGCATCGCCATCGCCAGTCGCGCCGGTCCCGTTTCCGTCTTGCTGCAAGGGTCCTACAAGGATGGCAACGAGATGGACAGCAACGGCAAGGATGGGTCCTTTGGCGCCAGGCGGACCAAGCCGAATCCGCTCGACTATGACCAGGACAACGTTCTGTTCAAGTTGCGCCTGAACGAAGGCTCAGGTCATCGCTTTGGTATCACCGCCGAGAGGTACAAGCGCGATGCCGATGCCGAACTGATGACCAACTGGAACCGTTCGTTTGGGCCCACGGGCTACGCACCGGGAAATTACCTGGGCCATGACGGCGTTGAACGCAGGCGTACATCATTCGACTATAGCTATCGCGCGATGGAAAGGGGATTGGTCGATACGGCATTTGCGACAGCGTATTGGCAGGACCTGACGAAGTACAGCGGCGCTGACGGATGGCGACGGAACAACTCGTTCTACGACCGCAACGTCGCGATGGGGCAGGAAACTCTCGGTTTCGTTGGCGGAATGACTGGAACCGTCGCGACGGGTTCGCTTGCCCACAAATGGCGAATCGGCATGGATATGTCGACATTCAGGTTTGCGGAATACACGACCGTTGTTCCCGCTTCGCCGTTCGGGAATTCCCAGGCGGACATCCCCAAGGTCAACGGCGACAAGTTCGGGATATATATTGAGGATCGTCTCTCGTTCGTTGGCTCTCGCTTCGCAGTGACGCCCGGTGTACGGCTTGACTGGCACAGGTATAAGCCGGTTCAAACCGAGGGCTGGAACGACAACAGTGGCTCGGGAGTTTTCGATTTCCCCGGCGAGAACAGTGCGACCGGCGTCGCACCCAAGGTTCTCGGAACGTATCAGGCAGCCAGGAACGTCGAGTTTTTCGCACAATGGTCTGCTTCTTATCGCGCGCCAACGGTCAGTGAACTCTACAGCAACTTCACCAATCCTGTGACTGGTTATGCGTCGCTCGGAAATCCTGGTCTTGATCCGGAACGTGGCCAGGGTGTCGAGGTGGGTGCGAACGCGGGCGACAAGGATTTCGGTGGCCGTGTCGCGGTGTTCTACAATTGGTATCGGAATTTCATCCTCCAGGGAGATCTTCAGCCTGATCCGGGCTACCCGTTCCTGCCATTCGGTGTCGCGCGCTACGAGAATGTCGAGGATGTGAAGATCGGCGGTGTCGAGGTCCGAGGCCACAAGAAATTCCGCAACGGCATAAGGCTGCATGGCGCGCTTGCATACACCTACGGTGAGGATGGTGAAGGCAACATGTTGCCGACGGTCGCTCCGATCAAGGGCATCGTCGGAATCGGCTATGAAGCTGCAACGTGGGGTGTCGATCTGACAGGAATCTTCGTTGGAAAGTACCGCGATAATTTTGATGACCCGACCAGGGTGGATAGCACGTTCGATGCGCCGTCCTATGCGGTCGCGAATCTGGCCGCCTGGTGGGAACCGGCAATGTTCAAGGGCATGCGGATCCAGGCGAGCGTGAAGAACCTTTTCGACGAGACCTATTACGAGGCGCTGTCGGTGCGCACCGTGAACCTTTCGTCGAGTGGGAGCCAGCCAATGGAGTTCTACTCGGCGCCGGGAAGGAATTTCCTGCTCTCGCTGACCCAGAAATTCTGACTTCGACAATACGTCTACAGGATGGCCGGGGAGGTGGGCGCGTACACCTCCCCGGCCATGCATTTGAAGGATAGCGACCTTCGAGGCGTGTGATTTTATTGTTGACTAAAAAAGAAAAGAAATAACAATGCGCCGGGTGGATCGAGTTGCCTGCCCGCAGGCCGCGCCGCGTCATGAACATCTGCAGAGACGCCGGCTTGGCATCGGCCGCGCGCTGGAAGCAATGGGAAAGGGAATCCAATGGTTCGGGATGAACAGCAAGTCTGCGGGGACGTCGTCGGAAGATTGAGCCGGTTTGGGGCATGTCTCGTTGCGCTCACGTTGGCGGCGCACGCACAGGTCGGAACGGCTTCTCACGCGAAGCAGGTGCAGGAACGCATAGTCAGTCTCGGTGGCGATGCGACTGAGATCCTATATGACCTGGGGCTTGATGGCCAGATCGTTGCCGTTGACACGACCAGCCTTTCGCCACCGCGGGCGCTGAAGGAAAAAGCCAGCGTCGGATACCTCAGGCAGCTTTCGGCAGAGGGTGTCCTGTCCACGGGCGCGACGACGATCGTCGCCAGCGATCAGGCAGGGCCGCCCGAGGTTGTCAATGCCTTGAAGGCCGCGAACCTGAAGGTCGTGATGCTGCCCGGCAATGCTGCGCCGGGCAATATCGCGGAAAAGGTCCGCGTGATCGGCAGGATCTTTGCGCGAGAGGCGCAGGCCGAAGTTCTGGCAAGGCGGATCGAGGACGGATTCCGGCACGTCACCGAATTGCGCGCGCACATAAAGACGCCGGCCAAGGCCCTGTTTGTCCTGGGCGTGCGGAACGGCCGCGCCATGGTCGGCGGGGCCGCGACAACCGCGGATACGATGTTGAAGCTCGCTGGAGCCGTCAACGCCGCCGCGAACATCAACGGCT
>JBKDZY010000002.1:0-1816 GCA_047971765.1 Hyphomicrobiaceae bacterium
GTCATTGTCATGAAGACCTCGCGGTTCCGTGATGAAGAAGCCGAAGGAATCATCGACGCGCTAGATGAGTGTCAGGCCGACCTTCGCGATCTTGTTTGGGTTCAGGAATCTTATGATGTTCGTGTACTCAGGGACGGCGACTATCCCGTCTTGAGGGGAACCTTCGTCGATCTGGATGGAAAGGGATTGCTGTACACGAATGGCAGTATTCCGTACTACGGAACCTACCCCGGTGTTTACGTCCCAAACCCCCTGCTTCTATGTCCGCACGAGAGAAGTGACAGCACTATCGCACAGATAGCGGAAGAAGTATTTTCACTGACGAAGATCAACTGGAACTCAACTCAGATGAATCAGCGGCTGCCGATCCCGATCAGAGCAGCGCGCAAAGTCGGCGAAGTTCTGAAATATGTTTCGAACGATCAAACGATCAGCACCGATTATCGCCGGTATATCTAATTCTCAACAAACGTTCTGGTTCGTGGATCGTAACACTGGCAAGAAAGTCGTGTGATTTTTGCATCAGGCTGTCTGCTACGGAATCAAGGGGTTCACTCCAAACCCCATTTTCTGGCTCCAGCTCTCGTTTGCTGATTGCACTTCTCGGCAAGAACTCGCGCATAGTCCTTTGGTGGAACAATTGAGCTGGTGAATTCACTTGGCCCGTCTCGTTCAAAAATGACAATTGCCGGCCTGGGTACGTCACGGAGCGGCCGTAATCTGACGCGATGCGTATTGTTTTCGAAATGGGTGAGATGGACGCGAATATCCTCTGCTGTAAAATGAAAGAGGACTTCCTTAGTTTGTGCAGGGCCAACACCAAAATAGGCCGATAGCGTCGCCACCGGTAACTGGATTTGATAACCCATAACGCTTGCATCAGGCGCTCCCGTCTCTCCGGCCAATATCTGAAGATAGAGCCTGCGAGGCGGCTTGCTGAGCGGGTCAAGCTTGCGCAAGACCGTATCCCTCTTTCGAGGGTTTTCAATGTCGAGAACCTTTGCGAATAGTGGCTTCGGAGCGGCCTTTGCCCCGACCGAGAACGGAGGCTTCGCTGACTGACCAGATTCCGAGTTGGCGCCGCCGTCTTCGTCACCTTCCTGATCCAGCCGGCTATGTGCCTTCATCGTGCGAACGAAGGTAATGTCGACCTCGACAGCGCTTCGTTTCACATAGTTCCAAGTCCCTTCAAGGTCGTTTGCGATCTTGGAGCCTCGGGGCACTTCTATCCTTGTGCCCAGCTCTATGTTCCGGCTCAAACCCGCACCGGTCAGGTTGGCCGATCCAACGATGGCCGTAAGGTAATCGTCGCCTTCAAAGAGCATAAGCTTGGGGTGAAATACGGCGTTGCGATACTTGTCTTCAAAGGCCCCGCAGTACACTTTGCCCGGAAAAAGTTCCTTGAGATACAGCCCGTAGAGAAAGCTGTCAGGGGACGTGACATCGTTGTCGAATCCGTATGCAGTCTCCAAAGTGCCGCCGGCTCGCAGAAACTGTTCGAGTTTTTCGGAGATAAGGCCTAAGCCATCCCACCGCGCATAGGCAACCGCGAAGCATACTTTCTTAAGTCCGCCTGCCGTCAGGATTTCGTTGATTTGCGAATAGAACCGAGCCTTTCCTTCATAGGTCTGGCTTACTACCTTGAGTTTTCCGCCCTTCTTTTCCATGAAGTCTCACGCAACCATATCGGTTTCGATGCTGCCGGCCGCAAGCGCGCTCAAATATGCGAGGCACAAATCACAGGAGCGATATTGACCGCCGTACAACTCCCTTTCCTGCCGCTCGACAATCGGAAAGGTAGAATAGATATACCGGA
>JBKDZY010000003.1:0-2711 GCA_047971765.1 Hyphomicrobiaceae bacterium
GTACCGGATCCACGGAGAACGGGACCGGCCAGGCCCTGCCGCGCCCCCCTGCATCGGCCAGTTCGAGGTGGCGCTTCCCACCGAAGATGATCTCGGCCGCATCGAGATGCGCACGGCTTGCGCCCGTCAGTCCGTTCAGGCCATCTTCGCCCATACCGATCAGGCTCAACCACGGATCAGCCATGCAACGCATCCTCCTTCTCGGCGGCACAAGCGAGGCCGGCGCGCTTGCCGCTGCACTCGCGGCGCGTGGAGATGCTGCGGTATATTCCTATGCCGGGCGCACGGGCACGCCGAAGGCTCAGCCGCTGCCAACGCGCATCGGCGGCTTCGGTGGCGTGCAGGGACTGATTGCCTACCTGCGACAGGAAGCGATCACCCATGTGATCGACGCCACCCACCCTTTTGCCGCCACCATGAGCGCCAATGCCGTTGCCGCGTGCGCGGTGGCCGGTGTCGCGCTGGGGGCGTTCGAGCGTCCACCCTGGTGCGCGCAGCCCAGGGACCGCTGGATGCATGTGCCGGATGTGGCAGCCGCGTGCAGGGGCTTGCCGGATCGGCCGGCGCGCATCTTCCTTGCCATCGGCAGGCAGCATCTGGCGGCATTCTCTGTCAGGTCGGAACATGTCTACCTGTTGCGCCTGGTCGATCCGCCGGACGAGAAGTTGCCCCTGCCGCATACGCATGTGGTGGTCGCACGTGGTCCGTTCACCTGTGAGGCGGACATGGACCTTCTGCGCGCGCATCGCATCGAGCTGGTCGTGACCAGGAACGCTGGTGGCAAGGGGGCATGGTCCAAGCTGGCTGCCGCCCGCGCGCTGGGACTGCCGGTCATCATGATCGACCGGCCAGACCTGCCCCCGCGCCCAACCTGGGCGACGGTCAGGGAGGTTCTCGATTGGCTCGATCATGACAGCCCCGCCGATCTCGGCGAGTAGATGAAACGGCCAACCCGGCGGGTCAGCGAATTGCCCACGATCACCAGCGTCCGCATGTCGGCCATTTCGGGCCTCGCCTTGGCCAGCGTCGATGTGTGAAGGGCCTCGTCCGTCTGGCTGATGCCACGCGCGAACGAGATCAGCCGCGTACCGCCGCATTCCTCGCGCAGGATGTCGAGGACGCGGGCAAAGTGGTGGGGCCGGGCGCGGGACCGCGGATTGTAGAACGCCATCGCGAAGTCTCCGCGTGCGGCCATGCGCAGGCGGTGTTCGACCAGCGTCCAGGGTTTGAGGTTGTCGCTCAGGTTGATGGCGCAGAAATCATGGCCTAGCGGGGCCCCCAGCCGGGCACTGGCGGCGAGCATCGCCGTGATGCCGGGAAGGACACGGATATCGAGATCGAGCCAAGGGGCCGGGCCCGCTTCGAGCGCCTCGAAGACCGCCGCGGCCATCGCGAAAACGCCCGGATCGCCTGACGAGACGACAACGACCCGCCGACCCTCTGCCGCGAGTTCCAGCGCATGTCGGGCCCGGTCGAGTTCCACGCGGTTGTCCGAGGGATGAAGCGTCACCCCCTGGCGTGCCTTTACTCTTGCAACGTAGGTGCCGTAGCCCACGACATCGCTGGCGGTCTCCAGCACGGCATCGACTTCGGGGGTCACCAGCGCCCCATCTCCGGGGCCGAGACCCGCAACGCACAGCCAGCCGCTCATGGCCGCCGCCTTTCGCCATGGATCACGGCGATCGAGAAATAGGGAGCCGCGACGGCGTCGATCAGGCGACCCACCTTCTGGCCGGTCATGGTGCCGCGTTCGATCAGCCAGGCTTTATCGAGCCTGCCCGCAGCACGCATCGCGCGCTTGAGCTTGCCGAGATTGCGCCCGATCTTCATCACCACCAGCGCGTCGGCGTCGGCAATGCGCCGCCGAAGTTCCTCTTCCGGCAGGGTCGCCATGAGAATGGTCAGCACGTCATCACCCCAGGCTATGGGCATGCCGGTCTGCGTCCAGCAGCCCGACATGCCGGTGATGCCGGGCACGATTTCGATGTCAGCGCGGTTCTGCAGGCGCGAATGCAGGTGCATGAAGGAGCCGTAGAAGAACGGATCTCCCTCGCACAGGACTACAACGTCGCTGTGCTGCGCGGTCTTGGCGATACGGTCAGCCCATTCCGCATAGAAGGCCGAAAGCAGCGTGCCGTAGCGCGGGTCCTCGACCGGGATTTCGGTCGTGACCGGGTATTCCATCGGATATTCCAAGACGTCGGAAGGTAACCGCCCTTCGGCGATGGTGCGGGCGTGGCCTCGTCCTCCGCGCTTGCAGAAATAGGCCACGTGGCGCGCGTTTTCGAGGTGCCGCGCGGCGCGCAGGCTCATCAGTTCCGGATCGCCAGGGCCAAGCCCGACACAGATCACCTTGCCCATGATCGCTTCACTCCTTGCGGCTGGCCAGGGCATTGACTGCCGCAACCGTGACGGCGGAGCCACCAAGACGGCCTGCGACGACAAGTGCGGGCGCGGGCGGGGCTGCAATGAGCAATGCCTTGGACTCTGCGGCACCGACAAACCCCACCGGACATCCGATGATCGCGGCGGGGCGCGGGCAGGTAGGGTCTTCCAGCATGTTCAGGAGATGGAAAAGCGCCGTCGGTGCATTGCCGATTGCCACCACTGCCCCGTTCAGCCGGTCACGCCAGAGATCGAGCGCGGCGGCCGAGCGCGTGTTGTTCGTCGTGCGCGCAAGATCGGGAACGCGGGCATCGTGCAGGGTGCAG
>JBKDZY010000004.1:0-1782 GCA_047971765.1 Hyphomicrobiaceae bacterium
CTCGCCGACAGGCTGGAAAAGATCGGGCTGGGGCGCACATTGGCCACCGTCATAATCCTTGGATTGGCGGCCGTCGCCGTCACAACCCTGGTGTTTCTCGTTGCCCCATTGGCCGCCGGCCAGCTCAGCCAGTTCGCACAGACGTTGCCGGGCGACCTGCAGCGGGCACAGGACTCGATCGAAAAATGGGCGACCGCTCAGCTCGGCGAGCGCTTCCCCGCATTGCGATCCGGCCTCGACCAGGCGCTCTCGGAGTTGAGCCGCTCGTCATCGAGCCTGATGGCGGGCTTCTCGCAGAACATCATCCAGAACGGACTGGCCGCGATCAACCTGATCTCGCTGCTGTTGATCACCCCCGTTGTCGTGTTCTACCTGCTGAAGGATTGGCACCGCGTCATCGACAGGATCGACAGTTGGCTTCCGCGGGACCACGTCACCACCATCCGTGCCATCGCGCACGACATCGACCGCGCCGTCAGCGCCTTCATTCGGGGGCAAGGCACCATCTGCCTGATCCTCGGCGTCATCTATGCCACCGCCTTGTCGCTGATCGGATTGCGCTACGGTTTTGTCATCGGCATTGTCACCGGTGTTTTCGCCTTCATCCCGTTCGTCGGCTGGGCGCTCGGTCTCGCCACCGCACTGCTCGCAGCCCTGTCCCAGACCTGGCCTGAAACCACGATGGTGTTGAAGGTGCTCGGCCTCTACTTCGGCATCCTGGGCCTGGACGCAGCCGTACTCTCTCCCGCAATCGTCGGCCAGCGCGTCGGTCTGCATCCCGTATGGCTGATTTTCGCGCTTCTGGTGTTCAGCGCACTGTTCGGCTTCGTCGGCACCCTGATTGCCGTGCCGGTCGCCGCCGCCCTCGCTGTCGTGGTACGTTTCGCCCGGGACCGCTATCTGGCAAGCTCGATCTACCTCGGCGGGCACCACGATCAGCCGCGTGCAAACATTGCATTCCAGGGTCCGGAGACCTGATGGTCATGGCAGCAGAGAGTCAGCTTGTTCTGAACCTGGGCTTCAGGACGGCATTGGGAGCCGAAGACCTTCTGGTCGGCAATTCCAACGCCGCTGCCGTCGCCCTGGTCGATGCCTGGCCCGATTGGCCGGCCGCCGCCGCCGTGGTCGTCGGCCCGCCCCGCTCCGGCAAGACACATCTGGCGCATGTCTGGCAGTTGCGATCGGCAGCCCATCTCGTCGACGCCGTTGATCTCGACGAGAACCGGGTCGAGACGCTGGCCGGAACCGGAGCCAATATCGTCATCGAGGATATCGATCGGGGCATCGGCTCTGAAGCGGCCCTGTTCCATCTGCTCAACCTCGCCCGCGAGCATCGCACCAGCCTCATGATGACCTCGACCCTGCCCGCTGGTGAAATTCCCGTCACCCTTCCGGACCTGCGCTCCAGGCTGCGCGCAGCGGTAATGGTCGAGATTGCCGCCCCCGACAACGGCCTGCTGGCCGCCATCCTCGTCAAGCATTTCTCGGACCGGCAGTTGGCAGTCGAACCGCAGGTGATCTCCTATCTGGTCGAGCGCATGGAACGGTCCTTCGCCGCCGCCGCTGCCATCGCCGACGACATCGACCGCACGGCCCTGGCCTCGCGCCGGCGCCTCACCCGCACGCTTGCCGCGGAAGTGCTGATGCGCCAGGACCATGCCCGGCCCGAGGCCCGTTGACCGCCCACTGGACTATTGACCTCGCGACAGCAGGCAACCAGGCACAGTCAGCCCTGTCGGTGACGTCAGGACGGACGCCGCAGCAATGCTTCCATCGCGCGCA
>JBKDZY010000005.1:0-1935 GCA_047971765.1 Hyphomicrobiaceae bacterium
CGCGCACCCTTGATGTCGGATATACGACCAAACTGCTTTTTCATGCCTGCGAAATAGGGCGGGTTCTGCACATAGGTCGAGTTGTCGTCCCAGGCGTAGGTCTGGCCAGCCGGAGCCTGCACCTTCTGCCAATATTCATCGCCCTTGAAGACATCGGCATATTTGCGCGCGAACAGGTCGCGGGTGACGTTTTTCTCGATGAACTCGTTGATCTCGGCAGAAGATGGCCAGATTTCCGAGAGCATGACCGGCTTGCCTTCGAAGTCCTCACCGATTGGCTCCTTTGTCAGATCCTTGGTCACCGTGCCAGCCAGTGCATAGGCGACGACCAGCGGCGGAGAGGCAAGGTAGTTTGCCTGCACGTCCGGCGAGACGCGGCCTTCAAAGTTGCGGTTGCCGGAGAGAACGGCAGCGGCGATCAGACCCTTGTCGTTGATGGTCTTGGAAATTGCCGGTGGCAGCGGGCCGGAATTACCGATGCAGGTGGTGCAGCCGAAGCCGACCAGATTGAAACCGATCTGGTCGAGATCGTTCTGCAGGCCCGACTTCTCGAGATATTCGGCGACGACCTGCGATCCCGGTGCGAGCGAGGTCTTGACCCAGGGCTTCTGCTTCAAACCGCGCTTCAGTGCATTGCGGGCAAGCAGTCCTGCGCCGATCAGCACCGAGGGGTTGGAAGTATTGGTGCAGGACGTGATGGCGGCAATCGCCACGTCGCCATGACCAATCGTATATTCCTCGCCCTCCACCGCGTAGCGGCGGTCGGTGTCGACTGTCTTCTTGTACTCGTTTGCCAGAGCAGCCTCAAAACCGGCTGCGATGCCTTCCAGCGCCACACGTCCCTCGGGGCGCTTTGGTCCGGCCATGGATGGAACAACGTCGCCCAGGTCAAGCTCCAGCGTATCAGTGAAAACCGGATCAGCGGAGTCAGCCGTGCGCCACATGCCCTGCGCCTTCTGATAGGCTTCGACCAGTGCGATGCGGTCCTCCGAGCGACCGGAAATGTTGAGGTAACGCACCGTCTCGGCATCTACGGGGAAGAAGCCGCAGGTCGCGCCATATTCTGGTGCCATGTTGCCGATGGTGGCGCGGTCGGCCAGTGTCATGTTGGAGAGGCCGGGGCCGAAGAACTCGACGAATTTACCGACGACGCCCTTCTTGCGCAGCATCTGGGTGACGGTCAGCACGAGGTCGGTGGCGGTAACGCCTTCCTTCAGCTTGCCGGTCAGGCGGAAGCCGATGACTTCTGGCAAAAGCATGGAGACTGGCTGGCCCAGCATTGCGGCCTCAGCCTCGATGCCGCCGACGCCCCAGCCGAGAACGCCAAGGCCGTTGATCATGGTGGTGTGGCTGTCGGTGCCGACGCAGGTGTCAGGATAGGCGATCTGTTCGCCGTCCTCATCCCTGGTCCAGACGACCTGGCCAAGATATTCGAGATTGACCTGGTGGCAGATGCCGGTGCCCGGTGGCACGACGCGGAAGTTGCGGAATGCCTGTTGGCCCCATTTCAGGAATTTGTAGCGCTCTTCGTTGCGCTGGTATTCAAGCTCGACATTGCGAGCAAACGCCATCGGCGTGCCGAACTCGTCAACGATGACCGAGTGGTCGATGACCAGATCAACCGGGACCAGCGGGTTGATCTTCTCGGGGTCGCCGCCGAGCGACTTGATGCCGTCACGCATGGCGGCGAGGTCCACCACGGCGGGAACGCCGGTGAAATCCTGCATCAGCACGCGGGCCGGGCGATAGGCTATTTCAGCCTCGGCCTTGCCCTTGTCGGTCAGCCATGCCGCAACAGACTGGATGTTATCCTTGGTGACCGAGCGGCCATCTTCATTACGCAGCAGGTTTTCAAGCACAACCTTCATGGAGTAGGGCAGGCGCGAAATGCCTTCGAGGCCATTCTTCTCGGCATCCTTCAGCGAGTAATAGACG
>JBKDZY010000006.1:0-7685 GCA_047971765.1 Hyphomicrobiaceae bacterium
GATGAGATCTCGGAGGCCTTGATGTCCATCAGCGAACCTCTTTCATGCGTGTCTTGAGCGATGTCAATTTGGTGCGAAGAGATGAATCGATCATGCGGCTGCCCATCTTGACGACGAGACCGCCGAGAATTGCAGGATCGACCCGGGTTTGAATGCGAATGTTGCGGCCACCGGCCGTGCCCTTGAGCGCGTCTTCCAGGGCGGCCTGCTGCGCGTCATTCAGCGCGTGCGCGGTGACGACTTCAGCCGTGATCTCGCCGCGGTGGCGCGCCAGAAGCTGCTGGAACAGCTTGATCATGTCGCCAACCGCAAACAGGCGGCTGCTGCGCGCCAGGAGCCTGAGGAAGTTCGACGTCAGGTCAGAGAAACCGGCGCTGGCAGCAATCGCAGCGACCGCCTTGCCCTTTTCCTCGGACGTGATCACCGGACTGCGCACCATGCGCACCAGGTCCGGACTTTGCTCGAGCATTGCGCTCAAGGCATTCACGTCGGCCTCGACCGCTTCGAGTTTTTGTTCATCTTTTGCGAGGTCGAACAGCGCGGACGCATAGCGCCCCGCTACTGTCGCCATAATTGGTTCGTCTGTTGCCACGACTGGTTCCGCTCTAGCCGCTGTGCTCGCCATGCTCTCAGAACCCCGCCTGGGTCCAGGCCGTCGCATGACAGCTGCACCCTGGTGTTGTCCCGAGGCCGGTGGCCCACCTGGGCACCCGCTTGAAGGGAGGATTGATCCAAACGGAAGCGCGGCGTGACCAGCGGCACCCCCTTCGAACCGGGGGCGGACTTAGCACGCGTAAACGCGGGCTTCAACCGTTCGTCCAGTGGTCGGGATGCCGCATCGGCCAAAAGATGGGACGATCACCATCGGTCGATGCCCTGATATTTGACCGTTGGATCGACCGAAGTAATTGGCAATGCGTGATAAAAATCCGGAGAAAGCCTGGCATTCCCCGTTTCCGGCTGTTAATCGAAATTTACCGAGGCAATCGTGCCGTTTGGCGTATGAGATTGACCATTGAGGCAACGGCTGGGAGCGCTTGGAGTGAAAAAACGCACGCTATTGGTCTCCTGCGGCGTAGAGCCGCATCAGCGCAACCTGATCCGCCAGCAGATCGGCGAAAAAGTGGACGACATCCTGTTCCTGGCCGATCTCGGTGATGGCGGCCGCATGGGCGCGTTGTCATCCGCGACTGTCATGTTGGCCCGCAACACCGCCAAGGAGCTGCGGCAGGGTGAGGAGCGCCTGTTGAAGGGGGGCGACCTTCTGCAGTTCGTCACCGCCGGAATCGACTATATCCCGCTGGCAGGTCTTCCGCCGGAATTGCCCGTGGCGTCCAACGGTGGCGCCTATGCCGAGCCGATGGCCGAACATGCACTGGCGATGACGCTTGCCGCCCTGAAGCGCCTTTTCGTGGAGCACGAAAAACTCGGCCGTCTCGAGTTTGACCAGTTCCGGCCCAATCGGATGCTGTCGGGCGCGGTCGTCGGCATTTTGGGCTTTGGCGGTATCGGCGTTGCCACGGCGCGCGTCATGCGGGCTCTGGGCGCCGAGGTCCATGCCATCAACCGCAGCGGCAGGACCGATGAGCCGGTCGCCTGGATCGGAAACGACAGCGAATTGCCTGCCCTCCTGGCTCACGCCGATGTCCTCGTCCTGAGCCTGCCATTGACACCCACAACGGAGAATCTCATCGGACGCGCTGAACTGGCTGCGATGAAATCGGACGCAATTCTGGTCAATCTGGCCCGCGGCGAGATCGTCGACGAGGGCGCTCTCTACGCCCACCTGCGCGCCAATCCAGCCTTCACCGCCTGCATCGACGCCTGGTGGGTTGAGCCCGTGCGTCACGGCCGGTTCGCAATGGACCACGATTTCATGGCGTTGCCGAATGTCATTGCCTCGCCCCACAACTCGGCGTCTGTCAACGGTTGGCGAGACATTGCCCTGTCCCGGGCCATCGCCAATATCGAGCGTTGCCTGGATGGTCGGGAGCCCCGCTATCTGGTGCCACCATCAGACCGCTTGCGATGACGGTGGCCCCTCCCATATTGTCCGAACGCTGAAAAATTATTCCATGAGCGGGACCAATTCGCTCCGGCCTGCTAGGCTGGTGTCCTGTTGAAAAGAAAAACGTTTTTATTGGTGCTGTTTGGAGCGTGGAGGTTCAGGATGTTGGATCCAATGGATCTGAAGATATTGGCACTGCTGCAGCGGGATTCCACCATGGCGGTCGCAGAAATAGGCCGCGCCGTTGGCCTGTCCACCACGCCGTGCTGGCGCCGCATCCAGAAGCTCGAGGAAACGGGCATCATCAGGCACCGCGTTGCCGTCCTTGATCCGGCGAAAGTCAATGCCGGGGTAACCGTTTTCGTTTCCATCACCACCAATCAGCACAGCCTCGACTGGCTGGAGCAGTTCCACAAGGTCGTCAACAGCATGCCGGAAGTTGTCGGGTTCTATCGGATGTCGGGCGACGTCGACTATCTGATGCGCGTGGTTGTTCCGGATATCCAGGCCTACGATGCGTTCTACAAGCGGCTGATTTCCGAGATCAATATCGCCAAGGTGTCGAGTGCGTTCGCCATGGAGGAGATCAAGAACACGACCGAGCTGCCATTGAATTTCGCGACGAAAACCACCCATGAATGAAGGCGACAAGAAGCGGGTGGCCGCTGGCCTCGAACGCATCCGGACGCTGGAGGAACTGGCCTTCAATGCGTGGCCGGCGTTCGAGACCAGAGTGGTCGGCGGGTGGCTGCTGCGCTATGCGGATGGCGAGACCAAGAGGGCCAATTCGCTGAATGCCTGGCAGCCCTGCATCCCGCTGGATGACGTGCTGGGCGAGGCACGCGCATACTATGCCGGCCAGGGCCAGGATCTCATCGTGAGGGTGACACCGCTCGCCGGAGATGATGCCGACCAGAACCTGGCGGAACGCGGCATGACGCTGCGAGATCCTTCGATCGTCATGGTTGCGGACTGTGGCGTAATCGCACCCGCCGGGACTGCTGCCTCCATCGACATTGCACAGTCTCCGGTGCCGGAGTGGATTGAGCCGATGAGCCGCATTGGCGGTCAGCCTGCCGAGGCCGCATTGCGCCACAACCGGATGCTCGGCCTCATCCGGCCGCCTGTCGCCTTCGCCAGCATCCGCGATGATGAAGGCATTCTTGTTGCCTGGGGGCTCGCCGTCGTCGAACGGGGCGCAGTCGGCCTCTTCGACATCCTGACCCACCCCGATTTCCGGCGCCAGGGCCTCGGGCGCAAGCTGGTGGCTGGTCTCATGGGGTGGGGACAGACCCGCGGCGCGCATAGGGCCTATCTCCAGGTCGAGGCCTCCAACGGCCGCGCCATCCAACTCTATCGCCAGCTCGGCTTTGCCGAGGCCTACCGGTATCACTATCGAATCGCTCCCCGTTGAGTCCCATGTTCGAGTGAACATTTGAGAACATTTAGCTTGTTAAAAGAGAACATTTAGAATACATTCAGCTGGAATTGCACGCACACCATCACTCGTGGGATAGAGAAGGGGACTTGCCATGGCCATTCCGGAACTCAGGCTCGTCGAGGGGGATATGATGGATAAGGTGAAGGCGCTCGACGCGGCGCTCGCCCACATCGAGAAGCAGTTCGGCAAGGGCTCGATCATGAAGCTCGGCCAACACGACAAGACCATTGACGTGGAGGCCATTTCGACCGGCTCTTTGGGGCTTGATATTGCGCTTGGCATTGGCGGATTGCCAAAAGGCCGCGTGATCGAGGTTTATGGTCCGGAAAGCTCCGGCAAGACGACGTTGACATTGCAACTCATTGCTGAGGCCCAGAAGGTCGGCGGCATCTGTGCATTCGTGGATGCCGAGCATGCGCTCGACCCTGTTTATGCGCGCAAGTTGGGTGTCAGGACCGACGACCTGCTGATTTCCCAGCCCGATACGGGTGAGCAGGCGCTAGAGATTGCGGATACGTTGGTGCGCTCCGGCGCAGTCGATGTGCTTGTGGTCGATTCCGTTGCCGCGTTGACGCCCAAGGCCGAGCTTGAAGGCGAGATGGGCGACTCTCTGCCCGGCATGCAGGCGCGTCTCATGAGCCAGGCCTTGCGCAAGCTCACGGCGTCGATCTCGAAGTCGAAGTGCATGGTTGTCTTCATCAACCAGATCCGCATGAAGATCGGCGTCATGTTCGGCAATCCCGAAACGACGACCGGCGGCAATGCGCTGAAGTTCTATTCGTCTGTCCGCCTCGACATCCGCCGCATCGGCCAGATCAAGGCGCAGGACGAGGTTGTGGGCAACCAGACCCGCGTCAAGGTCGTGAAAAACAAGGTGGCGCCGCCATTCAAGCAGGTCGAATTCGACATCATGTATGGCGAGGGCATCTCCAAGGTCGGCGAACTGGTCGATCTCGGCGTGAAGGCGGGGATCATCGACAAGTCTGGCGCTTGGTTCTCCTACAACGGTGACCGTATTGGCCAGGGCCGCGAGAACGTGAAGTCGTTCCTCAAGGAAAACAAGGCAATGGCCAACGAGATCGAGACCGCGATCCGGGCCAAGGCTGGTCTCATCACGGAAAAGATGATCGCTCATCCGGAGGGTGACGAAGCCGCCGAGGCCGAGGAAGGCCCCGATGCCGATGGCGTGCTCCCGGATGTGGACGGCGGGACGGCTGCGCGCGGCAAGGGTGGACGGCGCTGAGCCGGAAGCGTCTCGCGATGAGCCCGGTCATATGGAGCCGGGTTGTTGGGAGGCTGGGCTGCGGAGGGGAGCATCATGCTTCCACCCGGCGCGTGAACGGCTGCCCGGTCTTGAGGCGCGCGCATCCGGCTATCCGTTCGCGAGGTCTTGTGCAATGAGCGCACGCGATCCAGTTGAGGTGCGTAGGGAGTAGCGAGTGCGATGACTGCCCAGGCAGAACGCGGCAATGGCCAGGCGTTGGTGTTGTTTTCTGGCGGACAGGATTCAACAGTTTGTCTGGCGTGGGCGTTGCAACGCTATGAGCATGTCGAAACCATCGGCTTCGACTACGGCCAGCGTCACCGCGTGGAGCTTGATCAGCGGCCGTTGATCCGTGCCGCGCTTTGCCGTCTCGATGCCGGCTGGCGCGCGCGGCTGGGGCCGGATCATCTCCTCGAACTGCCGGCCTTGTCGGCGATCAGTGAAACGGCACTGACGCGCGATATGGATATTGTCGCCAACCAGTCTGGTCTGCCGAATACGTTTGTGCCGGGGCGCAATGTCCTCTTCCTGACGTATGCAGCCGCGTTGGGGTGGCGCCGTGGCATGGCAACGCTGGTCGGCGGCATGTGCGAGACGGATTACTCGGGCTATCCCGATTGCAGGCGGGTGACCATCGACGCAACCGCTTCCGCGTTGAGCCTGGGGCTCGATAGAACCGTGACGGTCGAGACTCCGTTGATGCATCTCGACAAGGCCGAAACCTGGCAGCTCGCGCAAACCATCGGCGGCGATCCGCTGGTCGAACTCATCGTGGATCAGACCGTGACCTGCTACACTGGCGATTGGCTGGTGAAACATGACTGGGGGCACGGGTGTGCAACCTGCCCGGCCTGTGAATTGCGCCGGAAAGGATGGGAGAAATGGCAGTCCGCGAAGATCTGATCGCCGCTGTCGAGCGTGCGCTTGCGGGTGACTGGGATGGCGCCCATGGCCTCGTCCAGAAACATGAAGCGGACCCGAGAGCCTGCTGGATACATGCTTGTCTCCATAAGATTGAACCCGACGAGGCCAACAGCCGCTACTGGTATCGACGCTCGGGCCACTCATACGAGGAGTATTCCGATGCGCATCAGGAATTGGCGGCAATCAAGGCCGCATTGACGTATTGAGCCATAAGGAACGGCTATGGGCGTCGTGAATGCGACCGTGTCAGGCAGCGCCCAGCCTGCACAGCAAAGGAATACCTGTGCCGCGTGCCAAGGCCTGTCTCGCATTGGATGGGACGCAGCCGGTGAAAGGCAACGCAATGCGCCTGGCGCTCTACCAACCTGATATTCCGCAGAACACCGGCACCATGTTGCGATTGGCGGCATGCCTGGATGTGGGAGTGGATGTCATTGGTCCCACTGGGTTCGACATGACAGACCGGGCTCTGCGGCGCGCGGGGATGGACTATCTCGCGTCCGTCGATCTCGTCCGGCATCTGTCTTTCGAGAGGTACCTGGAGGCGGGCCGCAGCGGCCGCCTCGTGCTGCTGACGACCGTGGCGCGTTCGTCCCTTGCCGATTTCCAGTTCCGGAAGGATGACACGCTGCTGCTTGGCCGCGAATCGTCCGGGGTACCGGATGTGGTCCACGCTGCCGCGGATGCGCGTGTCCGCATTCCCATGGTTGAGGGGATGAGGTCGTTGAACATTGCGGTGGCCGCGGCCATCACGCTCTCCGAGGCCTTGCGGCAGACCGGTGGATGGCTGACGCTTGACGAAAAACGCGCCGCAGCTGCCGGCTGCGATACGCCTGCCGCCGGATGAGGACGCGATGGCATCTCGCAATGACATGCAACCGCAGTCACCAGCCTCGCCGCGCCCGGCCGCGGTGGCCTTTGTGCTCGTGTCGGTCGTCCTCGATGTCATGGCGCTTGGACTGGTCATTCCGGTCCTGCCTAAACTGATCGAGGAGATGAGCGGATCGACAGCGGAAGCGGCCGTCGTCTATGGCGTTTTCGCCACGGCCTGGGCCTTGATGCAGTTCGTTTTTTCGCCTGTCCTCGGAGCCTTGTCGGACGCCTTCGGCCGCCGTCCCGTGCTGCTCGTGTCAAGTCTCGGGCTGGGCTGCGACTACGTGATGATGGCCATTGCGCCGAGCCTTGGCTGGCTGTTCCTCGGGCGGGTGCTTTCCGGCATTTGCGCCGCGACCTTCTCCACGGCAAGTGCCTACATCGCTGACGTCACGCCTGAAACCGAACGTGCCGGCAAGTTCGGGCTGATCGGGGCCGCGTTCGGTGTCGGGTTCGTTCTTGGCCCTGCAATCGGCGGCCTGCTTGGCGCTCAGGACCCGCGCCTGCCGTTCTGGGTGGCGGCCGCGCTCAGTCTTGCCTGCGCGGCCTATGGCTATTTCGTTCTGCCGGAGTCGCTGCGGGAGGAGCGCCGGAGTCCGTTCCGGTGGCGAACGGCCAATCCGCTGGGTGCGCTGGAGTTGATCCGTTCGGACCTTCAGTTGAGCCGTCTGTCGCTCGCCATGTTCCTCTTTCATCTCGCACATGCCGTGCTGCCGGCCGTATTCGTCCTGCATGCCGGCTATCGGTTCGACTGGGGCCCCGGTCAGGTGGGACTTGCGCTCGCGGCATTCGGTATCGTCTCAGGCTTCGTCCAGGGCGTACTGGTCAAGCGGACCGTTGCCAGGTTCGGGGAACAGCGTGTCCTGGTGTTCGGCATGTGCAGCGGCATTGTCGGCCTGGGTCTGATGTCACTTGCCGCCAGCGAAGGTGTGTTCTGGTTCGGCATGGCCGTCATTTGTCTGTGGGGCTGTATCGGACCCGCCGCGCAGGGCCTGATGAGCCGTCGCGTCGGCCATGACCAGCAGGGGCGTTTGCAGGGCGCCAATGCCAGCCTCATGGGCGTCGCAAACCTGATCGGGCCAAGCCTTTTCACGGGCACGTTCGCAGTCAGTATCGCAGCTGGTCCGGAAACGGCGTGGCCGGGCGCGCCCTATGGGGTGGCAGCAACCTGCTTG
>JBKDZY010000007.1:0-11402 GCA_047971765.1 Hyphomicrobiaceae bacterium
CGTGTCACGGCGTTCGGTTCCCCGCTCGTTGCGCAGGAGGAGCCCACGCCGGTTCCGAAAGGGCGAGAGGTGTTGATCCGCACAACGGGGTGCGGTGTCTGCCACAGTGACGTGCATCTGCATGAGGGCAACTTCGATCTGGGTGGCGGCAAGAAGGTCGATATGAGCCGCAGCGTCGGGCTGCCGAGGACGCTTGGCCACGAGATTGTCGGCGAGGTGGCGGCGGTCGGGGATGCGGTCGCGGCCGGGGAAGCGAAGGTCGGGGATGCGCGAGTGGTGTTTCCCTGGATCGGTTGCGGCAACTGTGCGTTGTGCAATACCAACGAAGAGCATCTGTGCAACCGGCCGCGCGCGCTCGGCGTCAACGCCGACGGCGGCTATGCCACGCATGTGCTGGTGCCCGATCCCAAATACCTGTTTGCCTATGATGGCCTGGATGACGCCTTTGCGGCGACCTACGCCTGCTCGGGGCTTACCGCCTACGGGGCGCTGAAAAAGGCTGCAGAGGCGCTGAAAAACGGCGGCGACCTGCTGATCATCGGTGCCGGCGGCGTCGGTCTGTCGGGTGTTCGGATGGCTGAAGCGGTGACGGGCGTCAAGCCGATCGTTGCGGATGTCGATCAATCGAAATGGGCGGCCGCGCGGGAGGCTGGGGCCAAGGAGACCATCGACCCCCGCGATCCGGAGGCCGGCAAGGCGCTCTACAAGATGACGGGCGGGGGGGTCGCGGCGGCTGTCGATTTTGTCGGGGCGGGAGCATCGTTCACCTTCGGCTTCAATGCGCTGCAGAAAAGTGGGCGGCTGGTCGTGGTGGGGCTTTTCGGGGGCAGTGCCGAATTGCCCGTTCCGATGTTTCCGTTGAAGAACGCCCAGGTCATGGGCTCCTACGTCGGCAATCTGGAAGACATGCGGGAGCTGATGGACCTTGCCTTGAGCGGCAAGCTCCCGGCCATGCCCATTGCCACGCGGCCCCTGGCCGAGGCAGGGGAGGTCCTGGCTCGTCTGGCTGATGGCAAGATCGTCGGTCGGGTCGTCCTGCGGCCCTGATCGGCGGCGGTGGTTGCCGGTCTGAACGCTGCTGCCTCGCCTCCACCTCATCGTGAAGCACGATAGGTGTTTCTTCCTCGTGGGCTGACAAGGTCGGGTTGGCGCGGAACTTGCTACGCGCGTTGACAGGCACCCAAGCCCCCGGGCAAACGGTGGGAAGCGGCGCCAGATGGACGGACACCCAGGAGCCTTGATGTGCACGCAGAACTACGACGACGCCCCGTTGCCCGGATTGCGGCTGTGTTCAAAGGGGGCGGGGTGTCGGGAACCGTTCACTGGGCGTGGCTGGTTGCGCTGCGCCGGCTCCATCGAGTGTGGGACCGCTTTTTTCTGCCCGATCGGACCGGAGATGCGACGACCAGGAAGGTCGAGCTGGCGGACTTAACCATCACCAGCAAGAATATGGCGGCAGGCGTGCACTATCTGCCGACGCCCTGGCATGTGCTCGACTGGATCCAGCAGCTTCTGCCGCCACCCGATCCGTCATGGTGCTATGTCGATTTCGGCTGCGGCAAGGGGCGGACACTGATCGCGGCTGCCCGTCATCCCTATGGGCGTGTCATCGGTGTCGAATTTGCCAAGGAGCTGGCACGTCTCGCGGTGGCGAACGTTGCTTTTGCGCAGGGCCGCCGGGCTGGTTCCGTGGAAATCGTGGAGGCCGATGCGTCGGAGTTCATGTTGCCCGAAACGCCTCTGGTGGTGTTTCTTTTCAATCCTTTCGGATCGCCGGTGATCGACCGGGTTGCCGTGCGAGTGGCGCAATCCTATGCCGCCCGTCCGCGACCGCTTTTCGTTGCCTATTTCAATCCCGTCCATGAGCGGGTGTTCGACGAACTGCCGGTGCTCAGGCGGTTGCCTCTGAAGGGCAGTGCCGGGTTGAAGCTGCGGGCGTTCAGCCCCTACCGCTTCAACCTCTATGCCAGCGCGGAAGCCGTCGAGTTGATGGACGCACACACGAACGGGACGATCAGGCCGGCAACGGCACACCGGTGATCCCGAAGGCACGGGCCTGGCGGGCTTCGACTTCGGCCAGATCGAAGCCGTCGATCGTTTCATTGAAGATGCGGTAGTAGTTGAGCCTGGCGTCGAGATGCAGGAAGACGCCGCCAAGGCCGATTGCGGCGCGATCCATGAACACGAACTCGCGCGGCACACTGACCGGGCCCTTCTGTTTCAGCGCCTCGTGCACGGTGAAGGCTTCCTTGCGGCCATACTCGCCCGGTGTCGTGCCTTCAGCGATGGTGCGCACCCGGTCATCGAGCAGAGGGCCGTAGATGAAGCGCGCCCAGATATTCAAGACCTCGATGATGTCCTTCGACAGGCCGCGAAAGCCCCAGGTTTCGTAGGCATGAACGATCAACGCCTCGTCACCCCGGTCGAGGCCGCGATAGAGATCTATGACGCCCTGGACGAAGCGGGTCGGGAAGGTTCGCATGCAGCCGTAGTCGAGCAGATTGATGCCGGCGGGCCGGACGCCGCCATCGTTGCCCTCGGTCTCGAAGACGTTGTAGTTGCCAAGGTGTGGGTCGCCGTGAATGACGCCGTAGTGCGAGAACGGGAACCACCAGGCGCGGAACATGGCGCGGGCGATCTGGTTGCGGTCCTCCTGGGCGGCGTTCTTGTAGGCGATCAGCGGATTGCCTTCGAGCCATGTCATGGAAAGGAGCCGTCCGGTCGAGAGTTCGGGCACGACCTCGGGCACGCGGATCAGGGGATCGTCCTTGAAGATCAAGCCGTAGAGCGCCATGTGGCGGGCTTCGAGCTGGTAGTCGAGCTCCTCCCTGAGGCGCGCGGAAATCTCCTTCAGGATCTCGCCGGTTTCAACGGCGGGGTCCATGCGCGCATGAATGGCGAAAATGACGCGAAGCTGGGCGAGATCGGCAGCAACAGCCGATTGCATGTCCGGATACTGCAGCTTGACCGCCAGTTGCCGGCCGTCATGGGCCATGGCCTTGTGGACCTGGCCAAGGGAGGCCGATGCCGATGACTGGGCCTCGAACGACTTGAAGCGCGCCTGCCAATCGGGCCCGAACTCTGCGCGCATGCGCCGGCGTACGAATGCAGGGCCCATGGGCGGGGCCTGCGACTGCAATTGCGACAGCTCCTGGGCGTATTCCGAGGGCAGGGCTTCCGGAATGGTGGAAAGGAGCTGGGCGGCCTTCATGATCGGGCCTTTCAGCCCACCGAGGGCGGCGGCCAGGTCGGTTGCGTTGCGGTTGCGGTCACTTTCCAGGCCGAACAGGCGGCTGCCGGCAACGCGGGCTGCGACGGCGCCAACGTTGGTGCCAACCTTGACGTAACGCGCAGCGCGCGCTGAAAACCGGTTCTCTTCCTCGTCGCTCACGCGCGTGCCCCTCGGGATCTGCCTGTTCCCACATCATATCGGAGCTCGGCAGGCGTTGCACCAGGGCGTGTTGATGCGGTGGAGGTGCATTGCACGGCATGACCCCGCGCATTCCTGTCAAACCAGTTCACCCCAGTTCGGGCAGATCGGGTTTCAAGTGGCCCCACGGACGGGTCTTCTCGAACAGAGCGGCAGCCCGAAGCAGCTTCTGGTCCTCGCCGCGGCGCCCGACAAGCTGGATCGAGACCGGCAAGCCATCGGAATGCAGGCCTGCGGGCAGAACGATGGCCGGGTTTCCCGTGAGATTGAAGGGGTGCGTATAGGGATACCAGGCGCGGCGGACCGTATCGACCTTCTGGTTGCCGATGGTGATCGGCTCGAACAGGTTCTCCTCGATGGGCAGGGCGGTGCGCGTCAGCGTCGGCATGACGATGATGTCATGGCTGTCGAACCAGGACTGCACCTGCCGGTAGAGTTTTGTGCGCAGAATGAGCGCCCTGCCGACATCCTCGCCCGACATGTGCCCACCGCGTTCCATCTGGCCGATCAGCGTGGGGCTGATGCGGTCTCGCCACTCGGGGAGAAGATCGCCGAAGCGTGCGTTCCACAGCGCCGTTGAAAGGGTCAGCCAGAAGGGCTCTGTCGGTTCGAGGTCATCCTCCATGGGGGCAAGCGAGGCCCCCAGATCCTTGAAGGCATTGGCCGCGGCGGTGGTGAGTTCGAGGACCTCATGATCAATGATGGTGTTGGCCAGGAAAGGCCGCCACGCCATGCGGACGCCCTTCAGGTCTCCCTCCGGGCGGGCGGCTTCAACCGCGCCCGCTGCGGACATGCCATAGGAATGCGGATCGCTTGGATGCCAGCCGGCCATGGCTTCCAGCATCAACGCGGTATCCATCACGGTGCGGGTCAGGGGCGTGATGTAGCTCATGTTGGAGAAGGCATCGGGGGCGATGTCATGGGGAATGAGGCCGATCGACTGCTTGAGGCCAACGAGGCCATTGGCGGCAGCGGGAATGCGTGTGGATCCGCCGGCATCGGTTGCCACCGCGAGCGGGCCGACGCCTGCGGCGCAGGCGGCGGCGGCACCGCCCGATGATCCGCCGGAGGTGCGGGTCGCGTCCCAGGCGTTGCGGGTGCGGCCGAACAAGGGCGCCTCGGTCCACACCATGTGGCCGAACTCCGGGGTCGTCGTCTTGCCGAAGAGAATGGCGCCGGCGTCCTTGAGGCGTGCAATGCACACCTGGTCCTCGGCGGGAATGTTGTTTTCCAGCGTGAGGGAGCCGAACGTGGTGCGCACTCCCTTGGTGTTGACCAGATCCTTGACGTGCAGAGGGATACCATGGAGCGGCGGGAGGGGATCACCCTTGGCCTGACGTTCATCGGCTTCTGCCGCATCGCGCATGGCTTCGTCGGCGCAGATCGTGATGAAGCAGTTGAGAACGCCTTGGGCCTTGTGGGCGCGCTCCAGTGTCGCCTGCATGGCTTTCCTGGCCGAGAAATCCTTGCGGGCAATGTGGCCGGCCATGTCGGCGGCGGACATGTAGGCAATGTCGGGGCTCGGCATGGGGTGCTCCTTCGGCGGGTTGACGTGTGGTCTTCCGCGAGCATCAGCGCTTCAGGTCGTCAAGGCAAGTCCCGGCAGCCACGGGAGATCGTGTTCGGTGCGGGAAGCGGTGTCCGGGCGTGCGGCCAAAAGCGCGATCCGGTGGTGCCTCAGGTTTCGAGGCGCATGGCGAGGCCGGCGTCGGCCATGTGGCGCTTGGCCTCGCCGATCGTGTAGGTGCCGAAGTGGAAGATGGAGGCGGCGAGCACGGCGCTGGCGTGGCCATCCCTGACGCCGGCAACGAGATGATCGAGGGTGCCGCCGCCGCCGGACGCAATCACGGGGACGGTGACGGCATCGGCGACGGCGCGGGTCAGCTCGATGTCGCACCCTGTCTTCTTGCCGTCCTGGTCCATGGAGGTGAGAAGGATCTCGCCGGCGCCAAGGTCCACCATCTCGCGGGCGTAGGCGATGACGTCGATGCCGGTCGGCTTGCGCCCGCCATGGGTGAAGATCTCC
The DNA here is from genome assembly GCA_047971765.1 of Hyphomicrobiaceae bacterium. GTDB lineage: Bacteria > Pseudomonadota > Alphaproteobacteria > Rhizobiales > Hyphomicrobiaceae. The sequence goes on from JBKDZY010000007.1 coordinate 5,457, forward strand.
CAGCGCGGATGTTCGCCGGGCTTCGAGACCCGCTTGGCGTCAATCGCGACGACAATGCACTGGGAGCCGAATTTCTCCGCGCCATCGCCGACGAATGCGCGCCGGGCGACGGCGGCGGTGTTGATCGAGACCTTGTCGGCGCCGGCGGTGAGAAGCTTGCGGATGTCGTCGAGTGTCCTGACGCCACCACCGACGGTCAGCGGCATGACGCAGCGCTCGGCGGTCTGCTCGACAATGTGGAAGAGCGTGTTGCGGTTCTCGTGGCTGGCGGTGATGTCGAGGAAGCACAATTCGTCCGCACCGGCTGCATCGTAGGCGGCGGCCGCCTCGACGGGATCGCCGGCGTCGATCAGATCGACAAAGCTCACGCCCTTGACGACGCGGCCGTCCTTGACGTCCAGGCAGGGTATGAGGCGGACCTTCAGCATCTCGTGCACACCTCCTCGGCTGCAGTCGCCAGCTTGACGCCTTCGGCAGGGCGGCTGGCGATTTCGATGATCAGTTTCTTCAGGATCGCGTCGGCAAACTCGGTGAAGTTCCGGGCCGGCACGATGAACGCATTCGGACCACCGATCACCTGTCGCAGGTAATAGTCATCGAGCTGCTTGTCCAGCGCCAGGATCGGAAGGCCGTTAATCACGATGCCCGCCGCAATGGCGTCATCGCGGGCCTCCTCGACCGACCTGCCCCGGTTGTTGCGGCCATCACCGGAGATGTCGATGACGCTGCGATCGGCGCTGTAGGGGGACGTTGCGAGCAGGTCGACGCCCTTGTCGATGGCGCCACTGATGGAGGTGCCGCCACTGCGGAGTTGGCGTGGGGTGGCGTCGATGGCGTCGGCCAGCGCCAGCATGCTCGTCTGGTCATAGATCTGCATCCAGGGCACGACCTGGTACTGAACGGCGGGACCTGTCCACTGCACCATGGTGACGGCAATCGAGCGATGGGGGCCGGACTGGATGGCCTTGAGAACGCGGGGATGGCGGAAGGCCATCGCATAGCCGGAGCGCTGCAGTTCGAAACGAGCGGGGCTGACACTCCCTGATGCATCAACGGCGAGGACGAGGCGCAGATCGACATCCGTTTCCGCCCTGGCCTGGACCGCAAGTCCGATGAGGCCAACGAGCACCGCGGCCAGCAGGGCGGTGATCAGCCGGCAGGTTGGCAGCAGGTTGCCCAGGCTCGAACAGGCGGGGATGACCGGCTCTTCACCAGCGCGCGTGGGTGGAGTTGTCGTTTGCGACGGCATTGCATGACCTGTTGAGCGAACTACGCATGTTCCTGTTCCGCGGACTCCTTCAGCACCTCGATCAGGCGGATCCTGATCGCGTTCTGCCGGTCCGGGGAGGTGATCTTGTTCGATGTCAGGTCAGTGACGTAGAACGCATCGACGGCCCGTTCACCGAACGTGGTGATATGCGCCGAGGTGATGTCGAGATTAAGGTCGGAGAGCGCGCTCGTCACGTCGTAGAGTAGGCCCGGGCGGTCGAGCCCCACGACCTCGACGACGGTGAACTGGTCGGAAATGTCGTTGTCGATGGTGATCTCGGGATCGACCTCGAAGGCATCGACCGCGGTTTTCCTGGGGCGCCGGTTGGCGAACAACTTGCCGACCCAGGTGTCCCCCTTGAGCAGGCTCTCGATGGTCTCGCCGATGCGGCGCGCGCGGCGCTGCTCATCGTCGTCGCGGTCGAATTCGCGTTTGAGGATGAAGGTGTCGATGGCCGAGCCGTCGCGTGACGTGGCGATCTGGGCGCCGACGATATTGGCGCCCTGGGCCGCACATGCACCTGCGAAAAGCGACAGCAGGCGCGGGTGATTGGGGGCGAGAATGGTAAGCTCGGTCACGGCGGTGAAGCCGTCCGTCATGCAGTCGGTGGCGAACGGGATCTTGTTGCGGCGGGCCTCACCGGAAAGACGCAGATGTTCGAGCTGCCGCCGGGTGTCGGTTTTCAGCCAATAATCGTCGTAGTAGTTGGCAATGAACTCTTCGACTTCGGTCTCGGTAAAATCGGTGGCGGCGGCACGCAGTTTCTGGCGCGCCTCTGCGACCCGCTCGGTGGTGGCGGCGACCTTGTGGCGGCCTTCGAGCAGCGGCAGCGTGAGGCCGTAGAGCGTGCGCAGGAGCTGGCCCTTCCAGCCGTTCCAGGTGGTGGGGCCGACGGCGCGGATGTCGGCCACGGTGAGTATGAGAAGCAGCTTCAGGCGCTCGGGGTCGCCGACGAGATCGGCAAAATCCCGAATCGTTTTCGGATCGGACAGATCGCGGCTCTGGGCAACGGTGCTCATGTCAAGGTGGTGAAGGATCAGCCAGGACACCAGTTCCGTCTCTTCAGGCGTCAGACCCAGCCTGGGGCAGATCTGGAGGGCATCGCGCGCGCCGGCGATGGAGTGGTCCTCCTCCCTGCCCTTGGCGATGTCGTGCAGGAACGCGGCGACGTAGAGAACCCGCAGGTTATCGAACTCCTTGATCAGTCGGTGCGAGAGCGGATGGGCCTCGCCTGCTTCCCCGCGGATGATCTCGGAGACGATGCCGACCGTGCGGATCAAGTGCTCGTCGACGGTGTAGTGATGATACATGTTGAACTGCATCATCGACACGACGGTTCCGAATTCCGGCACGAAGCGGCCCAGCACACCTGCCTCGTTCATGCGGCGCAGTGTCGAGACCGCGTTGCTTTCACAGGTGAGGAGATTGAGGAAGATCCGGTTGGCTTCCTTGTCATGGCGCAGCCGATCGTCGATCAGCCGCAGCGACTGGCGGATGAGGCGCAGCGCGGTCGGGTGCTGGAGTGTGTTGGTTTCCTGGGCGTAGGCAAAGAAGCGGAGCAGGTTGACCGGATCGCGCTCGAACACCTTCTGGTTATCGACATTGAGGCGGCCGTTGTCGATCCGGAAATCGGTGTTGCGCCGGATGTGGCGGCGGGTGCGCCAGCTCAGCGGATGCAGGATGGCGTCCATGGTGGGGGTGCGCACGAGCTGCAGAACCTCGAGCGAGGCACAGAGAATGCGCGTCAGGTCACCAACATCCTTGGCCACCAGGAAGTAGTGCTTCATGAAGCGCTCGACGGATTTCAGGCCTCCACGGTCGGCATAATGCAGATGCTCGGCGAGGATCGGCTGCTTGTCGAAGGACAGGCGTTCCTCGGGACGGTCGGCCAGGAAATGCAGTTGGCAGCGGACCGACCACAGGAAGTCCTCGCAGCGGCGATAGGTGGACTGCTCGGCCGAACTGAAGATCGGGCTCGTGCTCGGGTCGCTGTGGCCGATGCCGCCTTCCTTGTAGCGCATCAGCCAGTGCAGCGTGTGGAGGTCGCGCAGGCCGCCCTTGCCGTCCTTGATGTTGGGTTCGACAAGATAGCGCGAGGCGCCGGAACGCTTGTGGCGTTGCTCACGCTCCTTCAGCTTCTCCGCGAAAAATTCCGCAGCGGTGCCCTTGACGACCTCGTTGGCGAACCGCGCGTCGAGATCATCGAGAAGGCTCTTGTCACCGAGAATAAGACGGGAATCGAGTACGGCGGTGCGAATGGTGATGTCGGCAAGCGACAGCTTGATGGTCTGCTCGACCGTGCGGGTGGCGTGGCCGACTTTCTGGCCGAGGTCCCACAGCAGCATCAGGATGTATTCCACGACGCTTTCGCCCCACGCCGTCTGCTTGTAGGGCAGCAGGAACAGCAGGTCGATGTCGGAACCGGGTGCCAGCAGGCCGCGGCCGTAGCCACCTGTGGCGACAATGGCCATGCGCTCGGCATCGTCGGGGTTATAGGACCGGTAGACGTGCTGGGTCGTGTAGTCGTAGATCAGGCGGATCAGTTCATCCTCGAACAGCGACAGTCCATCGGCGCATTCGCGTCCGCGGCCACGGGCATCAAGGATCCTGCGCGCGGCTTCGCGTGAGGTTCGTACCAGCTCCTTCAAACGCTCCAGCACCAATGGGCGCGCGTCCTCGGGGTTCTCGTCGGCGTCGCGGTACAACTGGGTGAGTTCAATACGCAAGGCTTCGGTGTCGAAAAAAGGCGCCTTGATGAGTGTCTCTTGGTTCATTATCGACTTTGTCCGCGACTAGGGGCCGGCATCGCGTGGCAGCACGCAACAGGCCCAATCGTAAGGTCTCCATTCCGCGCCGGACGCGAGCATCCAGTGCGTTCCATCCTGGAGCAATTCCGGCAAAGCCTGAATTGGTCCGGCTTGTTCGCGTTCATGCGGTGTCCCGGGCGAAAAGCCGGGTACACCGGGAGGGCAGTGCACACTGCCTGAGCCGCGCTCGCGGCTTTCCGGTCATGCCAGCACGTCCTTGTGCTACTTTATCATGTCCATTGTCCGACCGTCTCGCTTGAATGCGGGCATGGCGAAGCCGGGCCCGGGCGCCAGATCAAGGTCGGGCCGGGCGATGCAGGGGATGGTGTCTGGCCCCGGCTGTGAAGGTTCAGCCCGGGTCGGCACCGCGCCAGCCGGCTGCAATCGCATCGGCCTCGCTGCAGAACCAGCGTTCGCCGCGGCGCTTGCTCACCTTTTCGCGGTCATAGCGGGACGACCACGGCAGCAGGTAGACGCGATGTCCGCGCCGGATGCTGCCCTTGATGGGGCAACCGTCCGGGGCTGATTTGCTGGCGGTTTCCCACAGCCGGTTCCGCCAGGCGGAGGGGCGCTCGGGTTCAGTGGCGCGCCAGATGCCCGAGCGGGCCTTGCGGGCGGCGCTTTCGGCATCAGCGTAGCGGGCCATGAAGCCCTTTTCCGAAAAGGCATTGCCGTTCTTGACCAGGGCCTCGCCGATGTCGCGGGATCGTTCCGTGCATGTGCCGGTTCGAATGCCATGGGCGTCGGCCGATCCCACCTTGCAGGTCACCTTGTGCCCGCGAACGAGCCGGGCAGTTGCATTCCTGGCGTCACGTCCGCAGCGACAAGACCTGCCGTTGGTACGCCGGCAACGCTGACCCGGTTCCGGGGCCTCGATGCCATCAAGGCGGACGATGCTGTTGTCGACACGGATGATGCCGCCAGCGATGGCATGTGCGCCCCCCTCGATGGTTTCGGTCGATGAAAAGGGCGTCAGGCTGGCAAGGCTCGGGGCGCTGGGCAGTGGAAGGCTGGTGCCGCTGAGCATGACTGTGCCTGCGCCGATGGCCAGGATGGCTGCACCGCCGATTGCGATCGAGCCTTGCGTGCCGAGCTTGAAGCCCGGCGTTGGCAACCGGAAGCGGGGCAATGGCAATTTGCGATGGCCGAGCATGATGGCTGGCAGGAGGCCGAGCGCCAAGCAGACTGTGCCAATGGCCAGCGCGGTGATGGCATCGCTGTCAAGCCCGCGGCTGGTGAAGACGAGCCGCGCCAGCCCGCCGAGCATGGCGATGCAGCCTACGAAGACGAGGGGGCCTGCGACGCCGGGGCGTCCGACGATGTCGGCGAGAGCGGCCAGAACGCGGGCTGCGGCGTTGGCGCAATGGCCGGCCAGCAGACCGAGCACGCCGAACAGCGCGACCAGCAGATCTCCGAGCCCGATGGCCGCGGAACGGGCAAGGTGGCCCATGTGGACGGCGCTGTTGCGGGCTGCCGAGCCTGCCTTGCGCGCGCCATCGCGTGCCAGGTTTTCCGCCATGGCACCGGCCTTGCGGGCTTTCTCGGCGGCCTGTTGGCCCAGAATTTCTGCTTTTTCACGCCGGGCGTCCCGGCGCAGCTTGATGGTGGTGCGGACATATTCGCGCCACTCGAATCCCTCGTCGCGCTTTTTCCAGCGAAACACTCCGGCTCCCCCCAAAATCCAAGGCGAGTTCCAGTCCGGTCGAGCAAGTGGAAAAATGGAGCGGGCGAAGGGGATCGAACCCTCGACCCTCACGTTGGCAACGTGATGCTCTACCGCTGAGCTACACCCGCATCCTCATTGGCGGCCTGTCCGGGGCCGCCGCAACGAGGGGCATGTATGCCGCAAAGCGTGGCCGGATGCAAGCC
>JBKDZY010000008.1:0-3594 GCA_047971765.1 Hyphomicrobiaceae bacterium
TGCCGATATCCTGTCCGGAAACGTGAAGGCGGGGAAAGACGTCGTCGTCATCGGTGCAGGTGGTATCGGATTCGATGTGGCGGAATACCTGACGGCTGCGAACCGGGAGAGCGACAATGCCGAGGAGGACTTTCTCTCCCACTGGGGCGTTGATGGGGCGTTGCAGCATCGCGGGGCACTGGTGAAGGCGGCGTCTGAACCGGCTGTCCGACAGGTGACGCTCATGCAGCGCAAGCCTGGCCGGATGGGCCGTTCGCTCGGTGTCTCGACAGGCTGGATCCTGCGGCTCGATCTCGCCAAGGCCAAGGTGCAGCAGGTTTCAGGGGTGAGCTACGAGCGGATCAGCGACGAGGGGGTGCATATCACGGTAGAGGGGGCGGAACGGATCGTTCCTGCGGATACGGTGGTGATCTGTGCCGGGCAGACCGAGGAGCTGGCGCTTTTCAACGCGCTCGTCGGGCTTGGCAGGACGCCGCATCGTATCGGTGGCGCGGCGGTGGCCGCCGAACTCGATGCCGTTCGGGCAATCGCGGATGGCGTGAAGCTTGCCTTTACGTTTTGACCCAGCTTTAAGCGGTGATGGAGCAGCGCTCAATCTTGTCTGGACCGTGTGGTAACGCGCGCGTCAGGCCAGGGCGCATGGTGCGCAAGCGGTGGCGCGTATACCGGCAGGAGTTTTCCGATATGACCAGCATGGACAGCAATCTTCGTGTCGATGGCGGACGCCTCTGGTCGAGCCTCATGGAGATGGCCAAAATCGGCGCGACGGCCAAGGGGGGCGTCAACCGGTTGACGCTGACCGATCTCGACAAGGAGAGCCGGGCCTTGTTCTCGCGCTGGGCCAGCGAGGCCGGTTGTGATGTGCGCGTGGACAAGATGGGGTCCATGTTCGCGCGCCGGGAAGGCACCGATCCCGCGTTGCCGCCGGTGATGGTCGGCAGTCACCTGGATACGCAACCGACGGGCGGAAAGTTCGATGGGGCGCTGGGCGTTCTGTCGGCCCTCGAGCTTGTCAGGACCCTCGATGACCTCGTTATCAAGACGCGCTACCCGATCGAGATCGTGAACTGGACCAACGAGGAAGGATCGCGCTTTGCGCCTGCCATGGTGGGGTCGGCGGTGTTCGCTGGTCTGGTCGCCCTCGAGGATGCGTTTGCGATTGCCGATGTGGAGGGCAAGACGCTGGGAGCCGAACTGGAACGGATCGGCTACCTGGGAAGCGAACCCGTCGGGCAGAAGCCGGTCCATGCGTTCTTCGAGGTTCATATCGAGCAGGGGCCGATCCTCGAGGAGGAGGACATCGATATTGGCGTGGTGACGATTGCCAACGGCCAGAAATGGTATGAGATCCGTCTCGAAGGGCAGGAAAGCCACGCGGGGCCGACGCCGATGGCGCGGCGGCATGATGCGCTGCTCGGGGCTGCCCGGATCATCGAGCGGGTCAATGCCATCGGCCATGCGCACGATCCAGCGGCATGCGCCACCTGCGGCATGATCGAGGTCCATCCCAACTCGCGCAACGTCATTCCCGGCTCGGTTTTCCTCACGGTCGACCTGCGGCACCCGGATGGCGACAAGCTCATCTCGATGGACAAGGCGTTGCGGGCTGGCGTCGAAGAGATTGCCGAGGCGACCGGGCTCACGGTGGATCTGAAGACCGTTGCCGACTGGGCTCCGGTGCCGTTCGACCCGAACTGTGTCGATGCGGTGCGGCGGGCGGCGCGGGAACTCGGGTTCTCGTCGCGCGATATCTGGTCAGGGGCAGGGCACGATGCCGTCAACATGGCACGGGTCGCCCCAACAGCCATGGTGTTCACACCCTGCATCGATGGCATCAGCCACAACGAGGCGGAAAACATCAAGCCGGAATGGGCAACCGCCGGTGCGAATGTGCTGCTGCGCGCCGTTCTCGAGATGGCCGAAGTAGTCGATTGACCGAGGACCCTGCCGTCCGTTTGCAGAGAGCGGGCACCTGGTCAGGAGCCGAAAAAGTTCAGAGAGCGCGAGCGAGGAGATTGAAGCCGACAAGCAGCAGCGCGATGCAAAGCAGGCGCTGAAACGTTGTCTGCGAAAGGCGCCCGCGCAGTCTCGTGCCGATGCTCATGCCGATGGCGGTCGGTATGAAGACCAGCGCCGAGCCAACCAGTTCCGGTGGAGCCAACACGTTATGCGCGGCGAGCCCGATGAACAGAGGTGTCATGGAGCTGAGCGCGATTGCACCCATGGACGAGACGAATAGTTCCTTGTCGATGCGCAAGGCGACGAAATAGATGATGACAGGAGCCATCATGACGGTCGCGCCGCCAATCGTGCCAAGCACGAGGCCCATGACGGGATTGAGCCACCGCTGGGTCTTCTCGGGCACCTTGAAACTGTGTGGGAGCAGCGGAAGCGGGCTCAACACGATGACCATGACCGCGATCACGATGCGCATGGTTTCGGGGGAGGCCGAGACGAGCACCTGCGAACCGAGCGCGGTGCCGAGTGCGAGCATGCACAGGAACGGCCAGTAGAGCCGGATGACCTTGGTGAACAGGCCACCCTGGGTCAGTAGCCAGATATTGGTGGCGACGACCGGTACGAAGCTCAGGGCCGCGGCTGTCGATGGGCGGATCATGGTGATCATGATCGGTACGGCGATGGCGGGAAGGCCGCCGCCAAGGGTACCTTTCACCAGGCCCGCGACGAGGAACGCCACGCAGGCCAATGCCATGGCCTCGGTCGAGAGGTCGGGAAACGGAATGCTGTCGATCAAGGGCGCTCAGGCTCACGATTGTGTGGTGGTAAACAGGACCTCGATCAACGGGATGTCAGCAGACAGGTCAATCATGGAGGACGGCGGGAGACGTGGAACGTGCGCGACAAGCTGGCAGTCGGGGGACAGGTTGTCAATCCCGGTGATTGCCGGCCTCTGCCCTGCACCGGCGTGGCGGGCGCGATCAGATCTCGAGGCCTTCGTTCTCGGCAAACCGGGCGAGTGCGTCACGCACCGACCCGTGCATTCCCGGCGCGATCAAGGGCAGGATGAAATTCGAGATCCGTTCGGCATCGAGCGACAGCACCATGGCCTTGACGGGACCTATGGAGGCTGGCGCCATGGACAGTGATTTCAAGCCGATCCCGATGAGAGCCGCGGCTTCGAGTGGGCGGCCGCCGATTTCGCCACAAAGCGAGACGGGGACGCCGTGGCGCTCACCGGCCTCGACGATGGAACGCAGCGCGCGCAGGAATGCCACGGACAGCGCATCGTAGCGATTGCCGACCAGTTCGTTCCCCCGGTCGGCCGCATAGAGGTACTGGAACAGATCGTTCGAGCCTATGGAAACGAAATCCACGAGCGTCATGAGGTCGTCGAGCTGGTAGAGGACCGATGGCACCTCGATCATGATGCCGACCCTGAGCTGCTCGGGAACGCGGCGGTCCCGGCGTTTGGCACGCTCGAGTTCGCCGGTGATGAGGGTTTGCACGGCCACGATCTCGGAGCGGTCGGAGACCATCGGGACCATGACAGTGAGGGGGCGGCCGTTGGCGGCGCGGATCATGGCGCGAATCTGGGTCTGGAGGAGTGCCGGCCGGTCGAGAGCGAGGCGGACG
>JBKDZY010000009.1:0-1569 GCA_047971765.1 Hyphomicrobiaceae bacterium
GAAGACCCGGTCGATCGGGATGTCGGCGAGCGGCGTCCCGGGTTTCAACCCCATGTACTGCAGCGCCTTTGCAAGGCCCTCGCGCTTGACGGCGTCGGCGGCCGTTGCCGGATCGGGCACCGCTTCCGTGATGGGGGCGGCATCCTCCGGGCTGGTGCCATAGGTGACCATCGGCGCGATCTCGGGCCCCGAAAGGCTCACTTCGGCGTCGAACGTTGCGCCGTCGTCGGTCGGCAGCGCCACCCACCGGCTCATGGCCTCGTCCCAGGCCTTGCCCTTGGGCACGTAGGCCCTGCCGTTCAGGTACTGATAGTTGGTGTCGTCGGGCGCGATCATGCCCGCGCGGCCGCCCCCTTCGATCGACATGTTGCACAGCGTCAACCGGCCCTCCATGGAGAGCTGCCGGATGCCGCTGCCGGCATACTCGATCACATGCCCGGTTGCGCCTGCCGTTCCAATCCTGGCGATGATGGCCAGGATGACGTCCTTGCCCGTGATGCCGAAACCAAGCTTGCCATCGACGATGATGCGCATGGCCTTGGGCTTGCGCTGCCAGACGCACTGGGTGGCCATGACATGGGTCACCTCCGACGAGCCGATACCGAAGGCGAGGCAGCCAACCGCGCCGTGGGTCGAGGTGTGGCTGTCACCGCACACGAGCGTGATGCCGGGCAACGTGATGCCCTGCTCCGGCCCCATGACGTGGACGATGCCCTGCCGCTTGTCGCCGACGTTGAAGACGGTCACCCCGGTTTCGCGACCGTGCACCGGCAGGCCGGTCACCAGCCGCTTCGCATTGGCGTCGGTAATCTTCGAAAGGTCCTGGGTGTCGGTGCGCACGTAGTGGTCGGGCGTACCGAATGCCAGATCGGGCCGGCGGAACTGGAGGCCACGCTTCTTGAGCCGCTCGAAGGCTTCGAACGAGCCATCGTGGATCAGGTGGCGGTCGATATAGATCAGTGAGTAGCCGTCGGGGCGATCGACGACGATATGGTTCTGCCAGATCTTCTCGAACATGGTCCTGGGGCCTGCTGCTGGGGCCATGGGACGCCTCCTGTCTTTCCTGCCTCGGCCTTCCGCCGTGATGCGTGTGGCTCAACAGTAGGCTGATGCCGCGGACGGCGGCAAGCACTGGCGGAGCGCGGGCGCCGTGGGATGGCCCACATCCGGACGTCAACGCGCCGACTTGCAGTTGCGCCTCGGCAGCCATGACGATCGCCAGATGGACGACTGGAGAAATATCCTTTTAAAGTCGCGGGATTGTTGCCATATCTTTCATGTTCACAAACAAGAACGCCGTCCCGCCTACAGCAAGGATGGCCATAATCAATCCCAGGGAGTCTTACGCGCATCATGACCAGCCAGCCCTCCGCCGCCTATTATTTCGAGGATCTTGAAGTCGGGATGGAGGCGCGCGTCTCCAAAACCGTGACGGAACAGGACATCGTCGCCTTTGCCGAGGTGACGGGCGACAAGAACCCGGTCCACATCGACGAAGCCTACGCCGCGACCACCATGTTCAAGGGCCGCATTGCCCACGGCATGCTGACCGCGGGACTGTTCTCTGCC
>JBKDZY010000010.1:0-2181 GCA_047971765.1 Hyphomicrobiaceae bacterium
GCGACCGCCGCTGCCCGTCGAACGGATGCTGACCGTGCCACGATGTATCGGAGCGCCGGAACACCAGCAGCGTGCCGTTGTCGGGCGCCACCTCGGCCGTGTAGTCGTCCACAGCGTGGCCGTTGCGCAGGATCCGAAGACGTCCGCCGTCCTGCTTCCAGTCCTGGTTCAGGTACAGCAGCACCGTGATGATCTTGTCCTTGCTGTCCGTGTGGATCTGGCCGTCCTTGGGCCGCGTATAGCCCCGCAACGAGTACATCTTCGGCCTACCCCCGAGATCGACGCCGAATTTCTTCGAGATCGCCTCCTGGAACGCTGGTCCATCGAGTTCCGCGATCACTTCGCGGATCGTCATGTTGTCTTCGAGCGCGTCGATCGGATAACTGCCACCCTTCTCGATGGCTGGAAACGTCGTGTTGACCGCCGCCAGGCTCTCAGGTTTCAGAAAACCCGGAACGACCACATAGTCGTAGGGCTCCGTGATCAACGGCGTTGCTGCAAGCTTCGACAGGTCGAGATGTGCCATGATCGTCTGCTCCACTGTGCTGCGCTGCAAATATCCCGGACAGGTGAACCCGGTCACCACCTTCACGTCCCGGCAGCGGCAGTCCCCAACATGCCGCCGAGCATGTTTCGGCGGCGCACCATGCGAGCTGCTATGTGGGCTGCAATCTCGGCAGCCGAATCGAGCGGCTCGTAGTCCCAAGGTTCAAGACTCTTAACCTCGTCCGGCAAAGGGCGAGTGGCGCCATAGCGCCGCAGCGCATCGTGAAAACGCCGGAACTTTGCCGATCCGCCCGACGGCTCGAACACATAGACAGGTTTTCCGGTCGCCAGAGGCTCGCCCGTCATATTGACGCTGTCACCCGTGACCACGAAAACGTCGGCGTTCGCAAGATAGGCCGGATAGGGATTATCGCCCTTTCCATCCCAGAAAAAGCGGGGAGCTGATGCGGTTGCCCGGTCGACAGCCCGAACCAGGCGTTGGTGCGAACGTCGCGATGGCGTGATCATGAAGCTCGCGCCAAGCCGGGCGATCGAGGCGAGCGACGCTTCGAGCCGGTCATCGTCCGCCTCGGTGAACTTATACACAGCATTCTTGCCGCCCAGGATCACGGCCACCCGTGGCGACGCCAAATCGGCAAGCCATTCCGGAGGCTTCTGCTTCAGATCAGCCAGTCGTCCCGGCGAGAAACCGTGCGGCGCAGTCAGCGTCGTGATCACGTTGACGCCCCGCCGGCGGTCATGCTCCGGCACCCAGATGAGGTCCGCCGTCCGGGCACTGGTCTTCGGGTCCTGCAGGACGACCGTGAACACCTTTGGGCCCGCGGCCCGCTTCAAGGCCCTGATATACGGGATGCTCTGCCGGCCGGTCGCAATCGCAATATCCGGCCACGGCGGTTGCAGAAGCCCGCCCGGCCCCTTGCTGTCTGCCGGATCGGGCGGACCGTAGGGCGACAGGAAGCGCCACACGCCATTGGGCGCCACCTGCTTCAGGTCATAGTCCACGCCCAGCGCCACCGCGACGCCAATGGCCTGCACCTGCATCCCCGCCTTGTCATCGGTGATAAGCCAGGCTTTCAGTCCCTCCAGCGGTCGGTTTTGCAGCATCATTTCCAGCTTTCCAGCTCGCCTAGGCCAAGTCTTGCGTTGTTCGAGCGATCAAAATCCTTGGACGTGCACACACGCGCGTGTTGAACTCTGGCACCATCCATCCCACCCGACCGGAGCAACTACCTACGATGAGCGTCCGTCTCGATGCTACCGATTGGCGCATCTTGAGAGAACTGCAGGCCGATGGCCGCCTGACCAACGTCGCCCTCGCCCAGCGCGTCGGCCTCTCCCCGCCACCATGCCTGCGCCGCGTCCAGGCGCTTGAAAGCGCGGGCTTCATCCGTGGCTACCACGCGGTCATAGACGAAGCATTGACCGGTTTCGAGGTAACCGCCTTCGCCCTCGTGACGTTGCGCGCCCAGGGTGAAGCCGAACTCCGCGAGTTCGAGAATCGTCTGCTGACCTGGCCGACTGTCAGGGAAGGCTACATGCTGGCCGGCGACGCCGACTACATCCTCAAGTGCGTCGCAAACGACATGACGGCCTTTCAATCCTTCGTGCTCGACACTCTCACCCCCTTGCCGAACGTCTCGAGCGTGAAAACCACCATCGTCCTGCGCCGAGCGA
>JBKDZY010000011.1:0-8604 GCA_047971765.1 Hyphomicrobiaceae bacterium
CCGGGCAGGCGCGGGCCAGCGCCAGAATGTCATCGTGGTGGTGGTGATAGACCAGCGCATCGAGTGAGAGCCCCATGGCCGTCAGCCGCTTGAGGCCGGCATGGAATTCCGGTTTGAGGTAATGGCCGGGACCGGCTCCGTGATGATTGTTGCCGATGATCGGGTCCTCGTGCCAGCCGGCTGAATTGCGGACGCCGCGAAACCGGCCTTGTCCCGCCTCGACCAGGGCCTGGAGCACGGGCTCGACCCGGTCGCCAGTGGCGAGGTCGGCATATCCGACAATGCCGGCTGCAACGCTCGTTCCTGTTCCGAAACGGCGATCGGCGTCGGCTGCGATGCGGGCAACCTCTGCCACCTCGCCGACAGAGCGCATCTCGGGTGGCCCATCCTCGCGATAGGCGAACCGGCACTCGATGAAGACGGTGGCCTCGACGTTGTGGCCGTCGCCGGTGTCTGCCAGCAACTCCTCGGTCATGTAGCGGCCACGTTCCGGCCAATCCCACAGGTGATGGTGGGTGTCGACAATGGCTAGTCCCGGCTCAATTGCCTCTTCATGTGGCGCCTTGTCGAGCCAGTCCTGCCGGGGAGGAAAAATGCGGCCGTAGGCCGTCTCGCCTTGATCAGTGGTCATGCCTGCTCCTCGGATCGACTTGTTCTGTCTGGGTTCTCCGGGCAGGTTTGCATGTTGGTCGGGAGCGGTCCAGCCGGTGGGGGCCCCGTGATGGCGCCTTGATCTTCGTCCCGGGACAACTCAAGAATGTGGCTGGAAAATTCGTCCATCCCATCATCAGGCATGCGGAGAGCTAGAGCAATGCACGCAGAACAACGCCCGCTGGAGTTCGGCTGGTTCCTTCCGACCCGGGGAGATACCGACGACTATGGTGATCCGTTGAAGATCGCGGCCGGGCCGGAGATGTTCTCGCGGGTGGCGAAAGCGGCGGAGGCTGCCGGCTTCGAGTACATGCTCATTCCGGTGGGGCATCAGTGCTGGGATGCCTGGATGACCGGTGCGCTGATGATCGGGCAGACCAAGACGCTCAGGATGCTGGTGGCGGCGCGCCCGAGCTACATCAATCCGGTGCTGCTGGCGAAGATGATCGTGACCTGCGACCAGCTCTCGGGCGGGCGGATTTCGGTCAACCTCATAGCCGGGCAATCGGAGCAGGAGAACATTGCCGAAGGCGTCAAATGGTCGAAGGAGCAGCGCTACGAGATCATGGACGAGGAGGTCGACATCCTGAAGAAGCTCTGGACGCAGGGTGACGGCCGGACCGACTACGACGGCAAGTACTACACGCTGAAACAGGCAGAACTGAACCCGAAGCCCTACCAGAAACCGCACCCGAATTTCTACCTCGGGGGTGGGTCCCGGCAGGCGTGGGAGCTGTCGGCCAAGCATTCAGACGTGCATCTCTTCTGGGGCGATACGATTGACACCATCGCGAAGAACATGAAGACGTTGCGCGAGATGGCGGCCGGGCACGGCAGGGAGCAGAAGCTGGGCTTCGGCATGCGTCTGCAGATCATATGTCGGGAAACGGAACAGGAAGCCTGGGACGCAGCCAACCGGCTGGTTTGCAACGTGGACGCGGAACGCGAAAACTACATCAAGACCTATTATGCGGCCTCGGAAGCGAACCAGCGGGTGCAGGTGCTCAGGGAAGGTGGCGATCTGATTGCGCCGAACCTCTGGGTAGGGCTTGCCAAGGCCCGTCCGGGGGCTGGTGTGGTGATCGTTGGAAACCCGGAGCAGTGCGCAGGCGTGCTGCAGCAGTCTATCGATGTGGGCTGCCATTCGTTCTGCTTGTCGGGCTATCTGCATGATGAGGAAGCCACGCGCTTCGCCCGCTGGGTGCGTCCCATCCTGGTCGATCGCAATCGTGGCCGCAGGGCTGCCTGAGGAGGAGGCGCGCTTTCTTGCGGAATGACCGGTCTGCAATAGTCGCATGGGCATCGGCTCCGGAGGCCGGTTCACTCTACCGGACGGCGTTCAAGGATCACCTTGGACGCTGTTTGTCATAGGGAGGCGAGAAATGGTCTGCATCCCCGGTCACTGTGGCTGGATCGACATGGTGGATGCATAGACATCAATTTGCTTCGGTAATATGATCCCATCCGAGCCCTGATCTCTGTGTCATCTCGGCATATATTTTATTCTTTTCAGGATGTTGTGTCTAGCCTGTTAAGCTTTCAGATAAGGTCAAGGGTTTATTGATGAAAGCCTCGAAATCGTCCAACGGGGCAGGTATCGTGGCGGCGGTACGGGTGGTCTGCGGATGGCGCAGGACATGACGTCCTGTCGGCATGGGGGCGACAATCGGGGATGGGCTGGTGCCGGCGAGGCGCCATCCAGGGCCCGGAAGAAATCGGCGACCACAGGTGGTGGCGGCACAACGGGCGCGCCACATCGGGGTCTCAAGCAATTGCGCTGGAGGGGCTTCGCCCGAGCGCGTCGAGGAGCCTAGGCACCATGCAGTACAAGGGTGAAGACTTGGATCTCAGGGTTTCCCATCCGCGCTCGAGTCGCGAAACCTATGGGGTGGAGTACGAAGGGGCGTCATACGGGAATGGCCGCTGGCAGCGAGGGCGGCCGCAAGGATCGGCGGCTGGGGCGAACGATCCGGTGTGGGTTGATGAGGTCATTCTGGGCTGCTGCAACTACGCCTTCGATGTGGCGCAGGCCAATGGCGCGGCGGAGGTGGATCTCGAGCATCTGGTGAATGCGCTGACCCGGGTGGACGGGGCGGCGCGACAACTCGAAGCGCGCGGTGTGCACGAAGGCCAGTTGCGCCGAGAAAGCGCGACCCTGATTGCCAGCGAGATGCCGGCCTCGAATGCCGGCGAGGCACTGTCCCCCAGGCGGTCGGCCGATTTCGAGGAGGTGCTGCGCAGCGCCAGCGAGCTTGGCTCCCGGCGTGGCGGCGTCGCGGGCGTCGATGAGGTGCTCTGGGTGCTTCTGCACTACGGGCGGGATCTGCCGGTGGTGGTGCTGTTGCGGCGGCTGACGCCGGACTGGCAGCGGGCGGATTGGGGCAAGGGGCGGGTCATGCAGATGCCGGAACCGGCTCCGCGGCCTGCACAACTCGTTGCCAGCGACGGCTTCGCGGGGCGGATGGCCGGCATCGAGGATCATTTGCGCACCCTGCACCAGGAACTGGTGAGCGAGCGCAAGTTGATGGTCGAGCTGGTGCGGGACCTGCAGCGTGACGTGATGGCCCAGCGAGGTGACAATGCGTCCCTCAGAAGCGATATAGGCCAGCGTCTGGAAGACGTCGAGCGCTCGCTCAACGCCCGCACGGAAGCTTCGCGATTGCCGATCCAGATTTCAGATCGGCTGGCGCAGGTCGAAAAGACACTCAGTGCAAGCACCGGCACCACATCCAATGCCATGGTGAAGATTTCACAGCGGCTTGACGAGATGGAGGGCCGGCTTGGCGGTGAGGGTGACCGGACGGCGACGTCTGCCCTCGGAGAGCGGATGACCCAGCTCGAGAAAGCGGTTCACAGCGGCCTGGGCGAAGGTGCCCGCAACTGGGCGAGCCTTGGGCAGCGGCTTTCTTCCTTCGAGGGTTCGCTTAAAACGGTCGGGACGGCAGATGCGGCGGGAATGGCGACCGGGCTGGCCCAGATTCGGCAGCGGCTGTCGGCACTCGAGGATGGCCTCGGCCGCAAACTCGGCGAGCAGGTGAGCCAACGTCTTGGAGAGGTTGTCGACAAGAGGCTCGACTACCGGCTTGGCCAACTTCTCGAGAGCGATCGGCAGGTGCAGCAGGATTTCAGGCAACGACTGGATGGCATGGGCCGGATGGTCGAAGTGATCGCTGCGGAAGGCAACAAGTCCCGTCTGGCGATGGCCGAGCATTTCGATGGCATCGAGGCGCGGTTCGTCGCGCTGCCCGCCACGACGGCTGCTCCCCAGGTGCTGCAGCAGAGCGAACCGGTGGAGGTGATAGAGCGCATGAGTGGCCTTGAACGGGCCGTGCGCGTGGGCCTCGGCGATGCGGTGACGGTAACCCAGACGCTCGCCGAGCGGGTCGGGGCGATCGAGCGACACATCGCTGAACCCAGGGACGAGAACAGCGCCATAAGCGAACTGGTTCAGGTTGACGACCGGCTCGGGGCAATCGAGCGGTTCCTGGAGGCGCAGAAGAATGATTCCAGAAGCGTCCGGGAGGAAGTGATCGCGCGGCTGCGTGCCCTGGAGCAACGCCCTGCGGCCAGGGCTGATGTCGATGTCTCCTCGTTGACCGGGGCAGTGGCATCGCAACTGACCACGCTCGAGAGCAGCGCGGCCAGCAACGTCTCGACGCTGAAGACCGAACTCTCGGAGATCACGACGCGGATCGGCCAGCTCGACCAGCTCATGAAGGCGGAAGCGGCGTCCAACGAAGAGGCCCTGCGTGGGCGGGACCAGGACTTCGACTTCATCTACAATGAGATAAAGAAGCTTGGCCAAAGCCAGACGACACTGAACTCCGCAGTCAGTGATTGGCGAATGGAAAGCCAGGAGCATTTCGGTGCGCTGGCGGACCGACTGGACAAGCTGGACGAGAAATCCGCGCAATTCGTGCGGGAAAACTCGGTCCGTGTGTCATCCGACATGCCGTCGGTGCTGTCCGGCCAGCGGAATGGCGCCAAGCGCGACGACATGTTCGAGGCCGGGAGCCCGGCGTCGGCCTACCAGCAGAATGCGGGCGACCAGGCGAGCATGGATAGCGAGCGGCAAGGCACAAAGGAGATCCTGTTGCCGGAGGAACCCGGACGCGGCTTCTGGTTCTGGCTGTTCGGCACGCACAATGTTGCGCAAGCCAACCGCGACAACGACCTCAAGGTCACGCGGATGCGCCAGAACATCCGTGATGCGAAGGAACGGCGGCGCACCCAGGTTTGAGGGCTGACATAGTTGCATGACTTGATTGCAATGGGCGTCTCGCGGGGCGCCCATTCGCTTTTGGAGGCTTGTTCTACGCGGCGCCTTCACGCAGTTCCGGATCGTTGTCCACGATCTTCTCGGCGGTGGCGAGATCGACAGAGACGAGTTGAGACACGCCCTTTTCGGCCATGGTGACACCGAACAACCGGTTCATGCGCGCCATGGTCATCGGGTGGTGGGTGATGACCAGAAAGCGCGTGGCGGTTTCGCCGGCCATCTTTTCCATCAGGGTGCAGAAACGGTCGACATTGGAGTCGTCGAGCGGGGCATCGACCTCGTCGAGCACGCAGATGGGCGACGGATTGGTCAGGAAGACGGCGAAAATCAAGGACAATGCGGTCAGCGTCTGTTCGCCGCCCGAAAGCAGGGACAGGGTTGCCGGCTTCTTTCCCGGTGGCTTGGCGATGATCTCCAGGCCGCCCTGCAGGGGGTCCTCTTCGCTTTCGATCATTTCGAGGCGGGCCTCGCCACCGCCAAACAGTGTGGTGAACAGGCGCTGGAAATGTCCGTCGACCGTGCGAAAGGCGTCGCCGAGGCGCTTCTTTGCCTCGCGGTTGAGCTGGCCGATGGCGCCGCGCAGCTTTGCAATGGCGCTTTCCACATCGGCACGCTCGAGATCGAGGCGGGCATGGTCGTCGTTGATCCGGGCAAGATCGTCTTCGGCCGACAGGTTGACGCCGCCAAGGCGATCGCGCTCCGACTTCAGCCGTTGCAATTGACGGTCAACGTCGGCCTGCGGCGGTGGGGCGGCGCCCGGTTCAAGTCCGGCAAGGGCGAGGCAGGCTTCGGGTGCCACATCCATTATTTCCCGAATGCGGCGGCCTTCCTCCGTCAGCCGCGCGCGGGCGGCGTCCAGTCTCGCTTCGTTGCCGGCGCGTGTTTCGCGCACGGCGGTGACGGCGGCCTGGGCCGTCCGCAAGTCCTGTTGTGCCTTGCGCATGGCATTTTCGGCGGCGGCGTGATGGTCGGCGGCTTCGCGGCGGTGGCGCTCGGCCTCGGCTTGTCCATCCATCAGCCGCTGGCGCCGTTCGTCGAGCGCGTCGGGAAGATCGGCCAGGCCTTCCAGTTCCTGTGCCGTTTCGCCATGACGTCTGGTCAGGGCATCGAGCTGGCGGACAGCATCCGTGTGACGGGTCTGCCAGCGTTGCTGTTCCTCACGAATGGCATCAAGCCGCCGTGCGCGTTCATGACGTTCCCGCTGCAGGCCATGCAGCCGCTCGCGGCATTCGGACAATGTCGTGCGGCAGTCCGCAGCCCGGGCCTCGGCGGCCTTCACATCCTCGTCGAGATCGGCCACGCCATCCAGCGTTTCGAGCGCCGTCTCGATTTCGAGCAGCCGCTCTGCTGCATCGGCGTGCTGTTCTTCGGTGCGGGCCTTGGCCTCGTCGAGGGCGGCGAGCCGGGAGGCGGTTTCGCGCGTCTGCTTTTCCAGCGCTGCGTGCTTCTCTCGGGTGGTGGCAAGTTCGGACTGCATCTGCCGCCAAAGCTGGCGCAGGCGGCGGGCTTCGCCTTCAGCGGCGGCCAATCGCGTGCGCGCCGTCTCGGCTTCGCCGCGGCTGGCCTCGTCCTTCCTGCGGGCTGCCTCCTCCTGGGCGATCAGGCCTTCCAGGCGATTGCGCTCGGCGAGACGGATGGCGGCGGCGGTGGGCGCGTCGGCGGCGGCGACAAAACCATCCCAGCGCCACAGGTCGCCGTCAACGGAGACCAGGCGCTGGCCCGGACGCAGGGCGTTCTGATGCTTCGTACCTTCGCCACGGTCGATGATGCCGATCTGTGCGAGGCGGCGGCGAAGTTCCTGCGGGCCAGCAACCACGCTCGCCAGGCTGGCGATGCCGGATGGCAGTGCCGGGTCCGGCTTGATCGCCGCGATGAGACGCCAGTAGACGCCAGCGGTTTCGGAGAGCGGGGCGTCCAGATCGTCGCCCAGTGCGGCACCGAGTGCCATTTCGTAGCCGGGCGTCACCGAGAGCTGGTCCACGATCGGCGGGATGTTGTCATCGCGGGCCGGCGTCAGGAGTTTCGAGAGGGTCTGGACCTCGGTCTGCAGGCGACTGGCATCGAGGGCTGCCTGGGTGCTGGTCTCGCGGGCTTCGCTGGCGATCTGGTCAAGTTCGGCAAGCTGCTCTTCGGCAGCGACGGTCTGGGCTTCGATTTCCGTGAGCTGATCGGACAGCCCGCGGGTTTCGCGTGCTGATTGTTCGTGAAGTGCTGCGTCTGGTGCGTTCGCGGTGACCTCGTGATGCTGCCGGGCCAACTGCTCGAGGGTGCGCCTGGCCTTGTCGATCTCGCCCTTTCGTTCGGCCCAGGACTTGAGAAGGCTTTGGCGGCGGGCGTGGGCCTCGAAGGCGCGGCGGGTCAGATCGGTGAGCTGGGTCTCGGCCGACTTGAGGGCAGCGTCTGCCGTCTCGACGCTGCTTTCCGCTTCGGTCTCTGCGTCGTTCTCGCTGGCGGCTGCGTCAGCGAGCGTGGCGTTCTCGCTGGCGAGCCGTTCCAGGAAGGATGCCGCTTCGCGCAATCCATTGTCTTCGCGGACCTTGTCCTGCGTGAGCTGGGTGAGGCGCTCCTCGAGTTCGGTGCGCCGCCGCTTCAGGCGCTCTGCCTCCTTCTCGAAGCTCTCGAGCTCGATGCGCAGGCGGGCCACGGCCGCGCCGCGTTCGGCTTCGGTTTCCCGCAAACCGGGCAAGGTCTCGGCGACGGCCAACTCGTGCGCCATCGCATCGGCTTCCCGTTCGGTGGCGACGCCGAGTTCGGAAAGGGTTTCGCGCAGCCGGGTTTCGGCGGCCGTCACCTCCGTCCCTGCCGCGGCCCATGCCAGATGCAGAGCCAGTGCCTCGATCCTGCGGATCTCGCCCGAGAGGTCCTTGTAGCGCCGCGCCTGGCGCGCCTGCCGTTTCAGACTTTCGATCTGGCTGGTCAATCCGCCCAGGACATCGCCGATGCGGGCGAGATTGTCCTCGGCAGCCTTCAGTCGCAGCTCGGCTTCGTGGCGTCTCGTATGCAGGCCCGCGATGCCAGCGGCATCCTCCAGGATGCGGCGGCGCTGTTCGGGCTTGGCGTTGACGATCTCGCCGATCTGGCCCTGGCGGACCAGGGCTGGCGAGCGGGCGCCTGTCGCGGCGTCCTCGAACAAGACCTTGACGTCGCGGGCGCGGACGTCGCGGCTGTTGACGCGGTAGGCCGACCCCATGTCGCGTTCGATGCGCCGGGTGATCTCGAGCACATCGCTGGAATTGAATTCAGGTGGTGCAGTGCGCTGGGTGTTGTCGACGAACATCGTCACTTCGGCCCACGACCGTGGGGGGCGCGAGGTCGTGCCCGCGAAAATCACGTCCTCCATGGCAGAGCCACGCATGGCCTTGTAGGAGGTTTCCCCCATGGCCCAGCGGAGGGCTTCGAGCAGGTTGGACTTGCCGCATCCGTTCGGGCCGACGACGCCTGTCAGGCCGGGCTCAATCAAGAGCTCGGTCGGTTCGACGAAGGATTTGAACCCGCGAAGCCTCACCCGGGTGAGGTGCATCCAGCCGGTCCCGGTGACCGGCGGCCAGCCGTGCCTCGCCGGAGACCTCGTTCAGCCAGCGCGACCGGGGTGGGAAACCGCCGTGGCGCCGGTGGCCGACTGGGCCAGCATCGGATCGACGATGGCGCGTATCTCGGGCATGCCGAGAACATTC
>JBKDZY010000012.1:0-8154 GCA_047971765.1 Hyphomicrobiaceae bacterium
GTGGTCGTGGCTTCGGGGCTGGCCTGGGGGTTGGGATTGCCGGTCGAGACGATCGGCTCGCGGTTCGGTGGTATTCCGAATTCGTTGCCTGAGCCGGTTTTTCCGGATTTGTCGTTCGGTCAGGTCGCGACCATGCTGCCGTCGGCCTTTACCGTTGCCTTTCTCGTCGGCGTGGAGTCGCTGTTGTCGGCGGTGGCGGCGGATGCGAAGACCGGGGCGCGGCACAGGTCCAATGCCGAGATCCTTGGGCAGGGCATCGCGAATGTGCTGTCGCCGCTATTCGGTGGGCTACCGGCAACGGGCGTGATTGCGCGCACCGGGGCAAACATTTCTGCCGGGGGCAAGACGCCGGTTGCTGGCATTGTTCACGCCTTGGCGGTGCTGTTGTTCATGCTGTTGGCGGCGCCTCTGGCGTCCTATCTCGCACTGCCGTGCCTAGCGGCCGTCCTGCTCAACGTCTCATGGCGACTGGTGGATGCGCGTGAGGTGCGCCACTTCCTGACACGGGCGCCGTTCGACGACAAGCTGGTGCTGATCGCAACCTTGTCGTTGACAGTACTGGTCGATCTCAACACCGCGATCGGTGTCGGGTTCGGCCTTGCCTGTATGCTGTTCATGCACCGCATGGCGGAAGCAGCGGTTCACCGACAGGGAGCGGGTGCATTGTTCGACATGGACCTGCCGGAGGATGTGGCTCCGAAATCGGTGCTCACCCAGATCAAGCTGCCGGCGGGCGTGCGGGTAATCTCGCTCAGCGGTCCGCAGTTCTTCGGGGCCGCCAGCATTCTCGTGGGGTCGCTCAAATCGTCACCGGAGGGTTATCCGAGAGTGCTCATTCTGCGGATGCGGGAAGTTCCGCTGATCGACGCCACGGCGCTCTCGGCTCTGGATGATCTGGCGGTGGACCTGGAACGGCACGGCGGGAGCCTGATCATTGCCGGTTTGCAGGAACAGCCGCGCGCCGCCATGAAGCGCATGGGTTTCCTTCCGGGGCGCAAGGTGATCGAAGTCTCGAATGGCTTCATTGCGCTCGAAAAGGCCAAGGCCATACTGGCCAATGATGCCGAGGCTGCGAAATCCTGACGCTCCTGCCGGGTGATCAATCGTCGAGCGACTGCGGGGCAGCGTGTGCCAGGTCCTCGTCGTCGCTGTCCGCCTCGGGCTCGGCGCCGTCCGCCGTCCAGTGCTTCGGCAGGAGGTCGGTCAGGGCCGGGCCGCCGGTCGCCGTTTCGAAGGGAGCGACCGCCGAAGGGGCTCGGACGTCTGATGCTGAACCGTCCACAGGAGACGTGTCCCGTTTGTGTCGGGGCTGGGGCGGGGGCAACCCACCGCGCTTTCCAAATGGCATCGGCAACCTCGCTTGGGCGAACTCATAGGTCTGTCGAGATTGCCGAATAGATTTGAACAATTGTTAAATCGACTTGCCGGGCCGTTCCGGCTTGGTTTCCACAGTATTGATGGCCAAGCCAATTCGGCCGACAGGCGTTCAGTCCGCCCCTGAAAGCCCGCGCCCCGGCCCTATCGGCAGGGGATGCGACTATTGATGGCAGGCTGGCGGCGTCGAAACCCCGGGCAATGATGTCTGTGCCGCGAACATCCTCTTCTTTCCGGCACGGCAAGGTGCTATCTGGCTTGGCATGACCGACACATCGCTCATTCGCAACTTTTCGATCATCGCGCACATCGACCATGGCAAGTCGACGTTGTCCGACAGGCTCATCCAGCTCTGCGGGAACGTCACGGAGCGGGAGATGCGGGCGCAGATACTCGATTCCATGGAAATCGAGCAGGAGCGCGGCATTACCATCAAGGCGCAGACGGTGCGTCTCGACTACCAGGCCAAGGATGGCAAGACCTACCAGCTCAACCTGATGGACACGCCAGGGCATGTGGATTTCGCCTATGAGGTGTCGCGATCGCTGGCGGCGTGCGAAGGGGCGATCCTGGTGGTGGACGCCAGCCAGGGGGTCGAGGCCCAGACGCTGGCCAACGTCTACCAGGCTCTCGACAACAACCTCGAGATCCTGCCCGTCCTGAACAAGATTGATCTTCCGGCGGCTGACGAAGACCGGGTCAAGCAGCAGATCGAGGATGTCATCGGGCTCGATGCGTCCGACGCCATCGGCGTTTCGGCCAAGACAGGGCTGAACGTGGCTGCCGTTCTCGATGCCATCGTCGAGCGGCTTCCGCCGCCAACGGGTGAGCGCGACAAGCCGCTGAAGGCCATGCTGGTCGATAGCTGGTACGACCCCTATCTGGGCGTTGTCGTGCTGGTCCGGGTGCGCGAAGGCGTGATGAAGAAAGGCCAGCGCATCAAGCTGATGTCGTCAGGGGCTGTCTATCAGCTCGACCGCGTGGGCATCTTCCGGCCGAAACAGGAAAGCGTGCCCGAACTCGGGCCGGGCGAGATCGGCTTTTTCACGGCTGCCATCAAGCAGGTGGCCGATACGCGTGTCGGCGATACGGTGACCGACGAGAAGAAGCCCACCGCCGAGGCGCTGCCGGGTTTCAAGCCCGCCCAGCCGGTGGTGTTCTGCGGCCTGTTTCCCGTGGATGCGGCGGATTTCGACGATCTGCGCGACGCCATGGGCAAGCTGCGTCTCAACGATGCGAGTTTTTCCTACGAGATGGAGACGAGCGCGGCACTGGGGCAAGGGTTCCGGTGCGGGTTCCTGGGGCTGCTCCATCTCGAGATCATAACGGAGCGACTGGAGAGGGAGTTCAATCTCGATCTTATCACCACCGCGCCAAGCGTGATCTATGAAATGTACATGACCGACGGTTCGGTCGTCGCCATGCACAATCCGGCCGATATGCCGGATCAGGTCAAGATCGACCACATCGAGGAACCCTGGATCGAGGCGACCATCCTGGTGCCGGACGAATACCTGGGTTCGGTGCTGAAGTTGTGCCAGGACAGGCGCGGCCGGCAGAAGAACCTGACCTATGCGGGTACACGGGCCATGCTGGTGTACGAATTGCCGCTCAACGAGGTGGTGTTCGACTTCTACGACCGCCTGAAGTCGGTGACACGCGGATATGCGTCATTCGACTACCAGATCAAGGGTTACGAGGAAGGCGATCTCGTGAAGCTGTCGGTGCTCGTCAATGGCGAGCCGGTCGATGCGCTTTCGATCATCGTGCACAAGAGCCGGGCGGAACAACGCGGCCGCGTGATGTGCGAGAAGCTGAAGGAACTCAGTCCGCAGCATCTCTTCAAGATCCCGATCCAGGCAGCGATCGGCGCCAAGGTGATTGCGCGCGAGACGATCAGCGCGTTGCGCAAGGACGTGCTGGCGAAGTGCTACGGCGGCGACATTACCCGCAAGCGCAAGCTTCTCGAGAAGCAGAAGAAGGGCAAGAAGAAGATGCGTGAATTCGGCACTGTCGAAATTCCACAGGAAGCCTTCATTGCCGCGCTCAAGATGGACGAGAACTGAGGCCGGGCGCCCGGCGAGGGTGTCGACAGGCGGCAGTTGCAGCCTATGGCGATCCCCTGAAGCGAAAACGCTATTGATCCAAGCCCGGGGCTTATGGTTCCGGCGAGCATTCCGTGGCCGCCTGACGCTGCTGTGGCCAATATCCTCGTTTTCCTGTTGTCTGATGGGCTGCCGGTTTTCATGCGTCTGCAGCCCTGAAGGCCAGGGTTTCTTCGGTTGCGTTAAGTGAAAATAAAAAGAGAATAATTATTTTCCGGTATTGGATTTCGTATGGGTCGTTATGTCTGTCATTCATCTGCGCAGTTTCGTCGAGGTCTACCGCCAGCACTCCATCAGCCGGGCGGCCGAGGAGCTTGGACTGACCCAGCCCACCGTTTCCCAGCATATCGCCAGTCTTGAAGCGCAGCTCGAGCGCAAGCTGTTCGAGCGCCATGCGCGCGGTGTTGCGCCGACGGTGGTGGCAGAAGATCTCTTCAACAAGGTTTCCGACGGGCTGGACCGTGCGGAAAATGCCTTGGCGGAGATGCAGGCGCGCTCCAACAGGTTGGCTGGCACACTGCACCTTTGTGGTTCGTCCGATATCCTGTCGGATCTTGTCGTGCCGAAACTAAGGATCCTGACCGAGAACAATCTTTCCCTGCGGCTCTATCCGTCGCAGGGCGAGACCACGATGGAACTGTTGCTGGCCGGGGATGCGGATTTTGCGTTCGCGGTGGCCGAGCCGGTCGACAAGCGCATCGGTGGGCAACGCATCGGCATGGAGGAACTGGTTCTGGTCGCGCACCCATCAATGGCGCCTCACATGAAGCGGCGGCGAGACCTGCCGAAGGTGCTGTCGTCGCAGCCGTTCGTGGCCTACGAGCAGGGGCTCTATCTCATCCGCCTGTGGCTGGAGCATAACGAAATTGATGTTGGGCGGGCGGAACAGAACGTCATCGCGCCGGATCTGCGCTGCCTGCGCAATCTGGTGGTCGAGAATTTCGGCTGGAGCGTGCTGCCGAGGTACCTCATCGGTTCGTCGCTGAAGGCTGGTGCGATGATCGAGATTTCGGGACCGAACGGCAATCCGACGACGCCCTACTATGCCTTGTGGCTCAAAAGCGCGATGCGCAGTCCGCGATTGACGCGGGCAAAAGAACTCGTCCTTTCGCAATTCGTGTCCACCACGCGATAGTGCCGGCGAGACATCTCTTCAACGGCCAGGCCGGCGCACGCCACTCGTGGCGATCATTCCATTGTCCGGTATGACACAGGCTCACGGGCGGAATAAGGTCGTGGGGGGAGCCGGTACCGCTGCCCGTCGGCGGCGCCAATTCGGGAGGAGATCGTGTTGGAAAACCTGTCCAAGAGGCTCTGGGATGCGCGACGTCTAGGGCGCACGATCGATGCGAACGCGTGTGCGCTACCAACCACCCTGGATGAGGCCTACGGTATTCAGGACGCCATCGTTCACCTGAGCGGGTTGCGTCGGCGCGGCTACAAGGTGGGGTCTACCAGCCTGGAAGCGCAACGCGTGCTGGGCACGGACGAGCCCGGCTCCGGTCCGCTCCTGGAACCCTATGTTCATGACAGCCCGGCCTGCATTTCCATCGTCCCCGCGCACATGCCGGCCATCGAAGGGGAGTTCGCGTTCCGTATCGGACGCGACCTGCCATCACGGTCCGAGCCGTACACCATGGGCGAGGTTGTCAGCGCGATCGATGGTGTCGGTGGTGCCATCGAAGTGGTCGGCACGCGATTTTCCGGTGGTTTGAGCGGTAAAGGCAGGCTTTTGACGACAGCTGACGGAGGTGTCAACATCGCCCTCGCCATGGGGCCATGGACCTCGTTCTCTCGACAGGATCTGCGAGAACACGCTGTCAGAATGACAATCAACGGCACCGAAAAGGGGGGCGGAACGGGTCGCTGTGCCCTGGGCGATCCACTCAATGTTCTCCTTTGGCTGGCCAATCATCTGAGTTCCCGTCGCTTGGCCCTGAAAGCTGGGGAGATTGTCTCAACGGGGACCTGCACGGGCTTGGATCCGGTGCATCCCGGCGACGTCGCCCGCGCGGATTTCGGCACCCTTGGTGCTGTCGAGAACGAGTTCAGGTGAGTGAGCCCGTTGGGAGGCTCGAGGCCCGGACCTCGGGCTGGCGTCGAGGTCCGGGCCGGGCAGTGATCATGCTGCCTGGGGCAACCTGGCGAGGCCGGTGAGATGCGAGAAATTGCCGATCTTCTCGAGGCCGCTGCCGTTCAATCCCATCCGGTAGAGCCTGCCTTCCAGGGAGGTCGCATAGATCCGCCGGCCGGCGTGATCCACGGCCAGACCGATAGCTTCGCCGATGCCCGTGGCCAGCACTTCCCGCTCTCTGGCCAGCGTTCCGTCGGCAGCAATGGCTGCGCGGCAGACCGAGTTGCCTCCGGGAAGGTCGCCGCGGTCTGTCCAGTAGAGATGGGTCTCGGTCAGTTCCAGGTCTATCGGTTCGGGGAGGTCGGAGAAAAGAACCTCGATATCGCTTCGGTTGGCCGGGGTTTCGCCGGCCGGCAAATCGTATCCCGCGCGGAAAATCCTGCCCTTGCCGCCATCGGGCGAACCTTTCTGGGTCCAATAGAACTGGCGGCGAACCGGATCGACAGTGATGCCGACGCACCATCGGGTCTGGTCGTTCTCGTCCTGGGGCACATGGCCGGATTGAACGAGTGTCTCCACGTCCGAGCCATCGAGGTTGCAGCGCATGACGCGCAAGCCCTCGCGATCGCTCCAGTAGAGTTTGGCGCTCTGCCAGTCGGCGGTGATCTGTTTGGGGGTGCGGATCTTTCCGTCGCCCACGAGCTGCGTCAGTTCCGAACCGTCCATGTTCATGCGCGAGATTGTGCCGTCGAAGGCCATGGCCGATTCCGTTTCGAAGTCGGGCTTGCCCATCTGCGTGAAATAGATGTGGCGCAGGTCAGGTGAAACAATGATGCCGTCCGGTATCATGTCCAGGCCCTTCTGGAGGGTGTCCAGGCGCTTGCCGTTTTCATCCGTGGTGAAGACCTGCCTGGCGCCAATGTCGAGAATAACGAGGTGAGGTTGCGCGGTCATAATCAGACTCCATTGTGCTTGAAATGACGGATACCCGGGTTGCGTACAGGTTGCGCGAAATCGAGATCGGGGAAACTCGCTGGTGTTGTGGTCAGGCTTGATAATCGTAGAAGCCGCGTCCGCTCTTCTGCCCAAGCCTGCCAGAGGCGATCATGTTCTTGAGCAACTTGCGGGGCGTCTCCGAGAGGTTTGGATTTTCGTGGGCGTAGTGTTCCTCGATTGCGAGCACGACATCGAGACCGACCTTGTCCATCATCCTGCAGGGGCCGTCCTTCATGCCGAAGTTCTGGGCGAAGATGGCGTCCACAGCCTTGGGCTCGGCCACGCCTTCGGCAACGACTGTCAGCGCCTCGCGTTTGATGGCAGCCCAGATGCGATTGAAGATGAAGCCGATGCTCTCCTTTTCCACCAAGTAGGGCGTGAAGCCGTACCTTGGCAGGGTTTCCGCCATCAGCTTCATGATTGCCGGATCGGTTTTGCCGTTGGCCATGAGTTCGACGGATGAGATCTCGGGGGGCATCATGAAGTGCGTATTGAGGACACGCTCCGGCTTTTCGACCCGATTTATGAACTCGCTTGTCGGATAGGACGACGAGTTGCTGGCCAGGACAGCATCGGCGGGTGCCTGTCGGTCAAGATCGCCGAACACCTGGCGTTTCAGCTCGAGCTTTTCGGGAATGGCCTCGACGACCAGCCAGCTGTCGCTCAATGCGCTGGTCAGGTTGTCTTCCGCGATGACGTGACCGGCCTTGCCGTTTCCTCGCTGCCTGACCACTTCGGGCAGGTGCTCCGCGATGAATTCGGAGGCCTCTTCACGAACCCTGGGCGCGAGGTCGTAGAGCCGGACTTCGCCACCTTGCGTCGCAAGCATCAGCGCGATGCGCCGGCCAAGGGTGCCAGCGCCAAGTACCGTCATGGGGCGGGTTTCGAGATTGCCTGGGAGCTGAACGGTCATTGTCTTCATCCTCCGTTTGTGTGCGAGGCGTCGGGAGTGGCGTCTCGATGGGCAAACCCTATCGGAGCATGACATCAAATCAAATTATGGATTTTTGAATGTGATATAGAAGAAATTATATTTCCGAGCGTCGGATTTGGCCGTGGCGCGCTGTCTGTTGTCGGGAGTGATGGCGACGATGATTGCCGGGGTGATGAGGCTTGCCGGTCATTGGCCGGGGAGTGTCCATATCCTGACGTTCGAGGGTGGGATTGATGTTGCACCCTCAATCTTCGCGCCGTGGCTGCATGGCGCATCCGGAAGGCGAGGCGGATGAGCATTCCTGTCTCTTTGTTGTCATCCCGGCGACGATTGACGAGAGCCGAATTTCCGGCTGGCGCAGCGACCTGATTTGATGGCGAAAATAATTATATCTGTGTCGTTATTTTATAATTTTATTCGATTTTTGGCCTGCCCTACCTTTCCCTCATCGACGTAACGAAACGCGTGCCAACGGCACACAGCACATGAGAGGTGCGGAAAATGTCCAAGCTTATCGCGATCACATTCGGGGACCACGCAACCGCCTTCGAACTCCGGTCGGATCTGGTCCGTATGCAAGATGATTACCTCGTCACGCTCGACGATGCCGTGGTTGTGACAACCAACGAGGCAGGCCAGCCGAAACTGCACCAGGCCGTCAACCTGACCGC
>JBKDZY010000013.1:0-1763 GCA_047971765.1 Hyphomicrobiaceae bacterium
AGGCGCCTGAAATGCTGCGCTTCGTGGCCACCCGTACGCCGATCAGGTTCGAACTGCTGTCCGAGCCGGATCCCTTCGCGGAAGCAGAGGGCGGCAAGTCCAAGGGTCGGATGCTCTCGCCGCTGCCGCTCAGCCCGCGCATCCTCGGTCGGCTGGGTCGCAGCATCCGCAGTTCGACGGTGACGCATCTGTTCACCTATCAGGAACTGATCGACCTCAATCCCTACAATCGTCCGATTGCGGCTGGGATCCGGGCGTTTGCAAGGTTGCTGCGCCGCTGGCTGACGGGCGAGCGCGGACAGGGCACCGCGCTGATCGCCGGGCTTGTCCGCGGCTGTCTTGATGCGGGGGTCACGTTCAAGCTGGACAGCCGGGCGACAAGGCTGGTGCAGAATGCCGACGGACGGATCACCGGGGTCGAGCTTGAGACGCGCGGAGTTCCCGTGACGGTTGGCGCGAGAAGGGGCGTCGTCATCGCAAGCGGTGGCTTCGAATGGAACGCGGAGCTGCGCGAGCGACACTTCCCCGGCTGGCTTGACCTGATCGGAACGCCCCGCGCCAACGAAGGCGACGGCCAGAAGATGGCGGCAGCGGCGGGGGCGCTTCTGGACCACATGGACCAGGCCAATATCTACCCGTGTCTGCCGACCCGCTACGAAGGACAGCGCAATGGGCTTCCGGCGCAGTTCCAGGCCGCCGCACATGCCATTGTCGTCAATCGGGACGCCAAGCGTTTCTGCGCCGAAGGGCATTACAACATCGGTGAAGCGCTGGACGCGCGCGGTCCGAACGGCGAACCCGTCAACCTGCCGTGCTATCTGATCGCCGACAGCCGGTTTCTGGGGAACTCGCGACCGTTTCGGTGGTATTCCTCTTACGAACCGGGATGGGTAAGGAAGGCGTCGACCATTGCTGGGCTTGCAACGCAGCTCGGGCTGCCCGCCGGAGAACTTGAAGCGACGGTCGACCGGTGGAACGAGTTCTGCCGCCTCGGCCGGGACGCGGATTTTGCGCGGGGCGAGAATACCTGGGAAAACTACAAGGCCGGTGGAAGCTTCCGCCTCAGGCCAATCGACACACCACCCTTTGTCGGCATGTCGTTCAACCGCTCGTTCATCGGCACCAAGGGAGGTGCGCGCACCAACGAGCACGGCCAGGTGCTGCGGCCGGACGGCTCGGTGATTCCGGGCCTCTATGCAGCCGGCCTTGCCATGGCCAACCCTTTCGGAACCCGCACGATCGGCTCTGGCACCACCATCGGCCCCAACATGACATGGGGCTACATCGCCGCCGAGACGATCGCGCGGCAGGCGCATGACGAATAGCCACGCCGGTCAGCATCGACCAGATCCTGCAACAACCGTGAGACAGTCCATGAAGTGTATCCATATTAATCCCACTGACCGGCTGGTCGTTCTTGCCACCGCCATTCAGGCGGACGATCCATCCTACGAGAGGATGAGGCAGGAAAGTGGGGCCGGGAATCTTGGCCCCAACTTCATCGGTCGCGAGGTCTTCCGGCACCACACCGACCTGAAGCAATCATCCGACAGCGATAAGTGGAGCCATCTCGAGCTTCACTACTTCCGGCATTTTGCCGACGACACGGCGATCGCACAGGCGACCGATTTCGAAACTGCGGAGTGCAGGATCAGACGAGTGGAGCTTCTGGTCACGACGCCGGATTCCTTCATTCTGCCGCGCGGGTGGAACGGGGCCTGTGCCGAGGGATGGCAGGTGTCGCTGGAATATATCGACGCAAA
>JBKDZY010000014.1:0-4850 GCA_047971765.1 Hyphomicrobiaceae bacterium
TCGCCTGCGGGCCGAGGCGGCCGGCCACGACATTGCTGCGGATGATTTCCACTTCACGGTGATTGGCAGCGGCGATCTCCTGCCGACCCACAATCGAACGGCACGGAGCATGGCGCGCCGCACCCTCGAACGCGCCGGCATTGCCGCCATCCTCGGCGCGCCAGCCATCGAGGTCGGACGAGACCACATTGGTCTCGCCGATGGACGCTCGATCCGCTCCGACGCCACGCTGATCACCACCAAGGCTAAACCGCCCCATTGGTTTGCCGACACGGGCCTCGACACCGACGAGGCGGGATTTCTCGCGGTCCGCCCGACATTGCAGTCAACCAACGATGACCAGGTCTTCGCAGCCGGCGACTGCGCCACCGTACTCGAACACCGCCGGGAAAAAGCCGGTGTTTTTGCCGTCCGCCAAGGTCCGCCCCTGGTGCGCAATCTCCGCCTGCTGCTCAACGGCAAGGTACCAAGGCCGTTCAAGCCACAGCGGCACTTCCTGACATTGCTGTCCGAAGGCGACCGCTCCGCCATTGCCGCCCGCGGCCCGTTTGCCGCCCGTGGCCGCTGGGCATGGACCTGGAAGGATCACATTGATCGCGCCTTCATGCACAAGTTCCAGGTTCTCCCCTCACCTGGCGGCATGATGACCGACAGCGCCGATGACATGGCCTGTGCCGGTTGCGCGGCAAAACTCGGCCCTGTCCCGTTGGCCAACGCACTCGATCGCCTGCCCGCGCCACCGCCCGGCCTGGCATTGGCCGACCTCGCCTCCCGCGATGACGCCGCTGTACTCGACCTCGGCCCCGGTCCCCTGCGGCTCGAAAGCGTGGACTATTTTCCAGCCCTGTGGCCAGAGCCATACGTATTGGGCCAGATCGCCGCCGCTCACGGCCTGAGCGACATCCTCGCCATGGGCGGAAAACCGGATCACGCCCTGGCAGTCGCAACCATCCCGGAGCGCGCACCACATCTGGCCGAGGACGATCTCGTCCAGCTCCTCGCCGGTGCGCGCTCGGTCTTCGATCGCGATGGCGTCGCCCTGGTCGGCGGACACACCAGCCGCGGCGATGGCCTCGCCGTCGGCTTTTTCGTGTCCGGAACTGCCGGGCGCGACCGCGTATTGGCGAAGTCGGGCCTGCAGGCTGGCGACGTGCTGGTTCTGACGAAAGCCCTGGGAAGCGGCATTCTGTTTCGAGCCTGGATGCAGGGAAAGGCGCGCGCCCGGCACATCAGAGCCGCCCTGCTGAGTATGCGGGAAAGCAATGCGCAAGCAGCGCGGATCTTCATCGAGACGGGCGCGAGATCGGCAACCGACATCACCGGCTTCGGCCTTGTCGGCCACCTCCTCGAAATGCTGGCATCCTCGACGCTGCGCGCAACCGTCAGCTACGACGCACTGCCGAGATTTCCAGGCGTCGATGAACTGGTCCAGGCTGGCGTCCGCTCCAGCCTTTTTCCCGACAATCTGGCAAAGGCTCAGAACATCGAACTGGAACCCGGGTTGCCCGCAAACGCACTCGCGCTCCTGCTCGACCCGCAGACATCAGGTGGTCTCCTGGCCGGGTTACGGCCAGAGCGGGCGGCCAAGTGCCTCGAAAGGCTGTCCGACGCGGGCATCCCGGCAACCATCATCGGCCATATCGACGCAAGGAAGGGCGCAACAGGCCCCGCACCCGTCTCGATTGTATCAGCCAGCCCACCCGCGACGCACACTGCGGCCCGCGCGGCCGCAAGCCGACTGGTCACAAGCAAATGATGCCAACGTAAATGGGCCTCGCCACGGCCACCATGCTATAGCGTTTCAGGTTCAGGTGGAGACACTCAGATCGCACCCCCACCGGACCAGGCCTTTAGCTCCGGTCCAGTCCGTGCGAAAGCAGGCGAAACCGATTCAGGCTTTGCCGGAATGAGTCTAGGGCATCAATGACCGTCATCCTGGCAGAGACGCATCACGACGACCCTCGCCACGCCAATCAGGGAACAGGAACTTGGTGCAGGACACAGATCATAGGACCAGGCCGCGCGGCAAATTCGAGGACCCGAGGACAACCGCCGCCGGCGAGGAGCGCGCCAGGGTCAGGCTTGAAGCCCTGGAGACCCTCTGGTTCAACACTGGCACGCTTTGCAATATCACCTGCGTGAACTGCTATATCGAATCGAGCCCCACCAATGACCGGCTCGACTACCTGAGCGCTCCGGACGTGGCGGCATTCCTCGACGAGATCGCTCACGGCGAGATCCCGACGCGCGAAATCGGCTTCACCGGCGGTGAGCCATTCATGAATCCGGCCTTTCCTGACATGCTGGAAGACGCCGCCCGCCGCGGCTTTGACGTTCTGGTGCTCACCAACGCCATGCAGCCCATGCAGCGCCCGCGTGTCCAGCAGCGTCTGCTTCAGCTCAGGCAGAACTACAACGTGCGCCTGAGATTCCGTGTCAGCCTGGACCATTTCACCGCCGAACGGCACGAGATGGAACGCGGCCCCGAGACCTATGCCCGTGCCGTCGCCGGTCTCGACTGGCTCAACGACAATGGGTTCCAGATCGCCATAGCCGGCCGCACGCTCTGGGGCGAAGCTGAAGACGACGAACGCCGCGGCTATGCCAGTCTCATCGCGCGACACGGTTGGCGGATCGACCCGGACGACCCGAAGCAACTCGTGCTGCTGCCCGAAATGGATGACGTCACCGACGTGCCGGAAATCACCACGGCGTGCTGGTCTATTCTCAGCAAACGGCCAGACCAGATGATGTGCGCATCAAGCCGGATGATCATCAAGCGGAAGGGCGCCCCACGGCCGGTCGTCGTGCCATGCACGCTGCTTCCCTACCATCCCGAATTCGAGATGGGATCGACACTGGCGGAAGCCGCAGGACGTGACAGTGGCATGTTCGCGGATGGCGACGTTCTGCTGTGCCACCGCAATTGCGCGAAGTTCTGCGTGCTGGGCGGGGGCAGTTGCTCCTGAGCCCGGCTCTCGTCAGCAGTTTCGCCCCGCCGCCAGCCCTGTCATGTCCTGACGACATCAGCGAATATGGCCGATCGGCACAAGCCAACCGGCCAACCTGGACCCCGAAAGCGCAGCCTTATTTCTTGCCGTTGACCAGCGCGTCGCGGATCTCTTTAAGGTAGACCTCGCTCTGCGGCGGCGCGGGCGGCGGCGCAGCCGCTTCGGCCTTCTCGAAGCGCTTCTTCGCCATGTTGATGCCTTTCACGACCATGAAGAGCACAAAGGCAATGATCAGGAAGTCGATCATCGTCTGCAGGAAGGCGCCATACTTGATCTCGACAGGTTCACCTTTGGGAACCGGCAGCTTGACCGCAAGATCGGCGAAATTGACGCCGCCGATGACATAGCCGATGGGTGGCATCAGCACGTTCTTGACCAGCGAGTCCACGATCTTGCCGAACGCTGCGCCGACGATGACGCCAACGGCGAGATCGACGACATTACCCTTGAGTGCGAATTCCTTGAATTCGGATAGCATGGACATGTAGAGTGTTCCTCGAACCTGTTTGAGCCAGCCCGCTGATCAACAGTAGAGCTGCAGCTCCGGCCGCATGCATCGCATGCCATTTGCGGCGAAATGCCGTTGCATCGCAGATGCGATGCGGGCTAGACATTAGACGCTCGGGCTCATCATCCACAACAATTTTGAAGCGGCCTGAAGAGTGTTACTCTTAGATTCTTTTGGAAAAAATGGCCGCCGCAGCACCGCGTGAACGGTGCGGGCAAGCAATCCTGCAGAACCATCAGGTGCCGGATCGCACAGATCTGGAGAGTTGGCCGGGCGCAGGGCCAGACTGGAGCCACACTTGGCCAGAACGTCCCCGAACGTGGAAGCATCCACAGCCCCCATGCCATAGTCTGACCAGCCCCTTGTGCCAAACGCATCAGTCAGCGATACCGGAACCAGGGCCATGTTCGCCTGGCCGGACGCGGGCCGCACCAGTAGCGAACCGGCACCCAGCCCCGGGAGACATCCACGCCATGATGGAACGCAAGGAACGCAAACCGTATTGGCGCCACACCAAATGGCAGGTGCTGACCAGTCTCATACCGTTCCTTTTGACCGTGATCGTGCTGCCACTCTATGCAGACGTTTTCAACATCCGCCGCATCCTGGGTTTTCCCCTGGGCTATTTCCTGGCGTGCCACGGCATTGTGCTGATCGCCATCGTCACCGTGTTTTCCTACAACAACCGACAGGACGCCATTGATCACTGGCACGGTGCGCAGGAGGACCAGTGACACCATGAGGGACCGCCACAACGCAGCTCTCGTCAATCCGATGGTCGGCACCTACTTCGGCATTTTCGCCGCAAGCCTTGCCGCCATCGTCATGCTCCTGTTGATATTCGACAAGCTGGGTGTCGCCGAAAGTTCCCTGCGGATCCTGCTTGGCATCGGCTCCATGGCGCTCTTTGCCGCCATCGGCGCCGGCGGCTATACGGGCCGCACCCGCGAGTACCTGAACGCCGCCCGCCGCATCCCGGCGGTCTACAACGGCCTGACATTGACGGTCGCCATATTTGGCGGCGCGACCATCACCGGACTGCTGGGCAGCATGGTGCTGCACGGCTTCGACATGCTGTTCGTGGGCCTCGGCGTTCTGGCTGGCCTGACGACCATGCTGATGCTCGTCGCACCATTCATCCGCAAGTTCGGTATGCCGACAATCCCGGGCTATCTCGGCAAGAGGTTCGAAAGCGGGCCGGTGCGCCTGACAGCGGCATCCCTGGCAGTCATCCCGCTGATCATCGCGCTGATTGCGGAAATCAAGGTTGCCGCTCTGGCTTTCGCCTGGCTGGTGCCGATGTCACCTGCGATCGCGGCAACCATCATCGT
>JBKDZY010000015.1:0-19699 GCA_047971765.1 Hyphomicrobiaceae bacterium
ATCCGCCGTGGCCGCCAGCCGGTGTAGCGCCTCCTGCCCTTCCTTCATCTTGAGATTGAGGGCAATACCCCGCTTGTTGCGGTTGAGGCCCGCAAAGAAACCTGACGCGAAGCCCGCAAGCCCTCGGGTATGATCCCCCTTGGGCGCAGGCTCGACCTTGATCACGTCGGCACCGAGATCCGCCATGATCAGACCGGCCGTCGGCCCCATCACCGTATGGCTGAGCTCAAGGACCCGACTACCCGCCAGGGGCTTTGCAGTTGCTGTCATCGAAGCAGGTCTTTTCCTGTCTGGTGCGCCATGCGCCGGTCTCGCGAACTCAGGGATAGCTGCCGGACATCACGTCCGCGCCGCGATAGCCTCGGCAATCGCAACCGTGCGCAACGCCTGGTCCCTGTGCAGAAGTTCCACCATCCGGCCCTCGAGCGCAATAACGGCACGCCCGGCGTTGGCAGGGTCCTCGAAGGCGGCAATGATCTTGCGGCCCCATTCCACATCGCTCGCAAGCGGCTGGAACACCTCGTTGGCAAGCCCTGCCTGGTCCGGATGAATGATGGTCTTGCCATCGAACCCGAGATCCCGTCCCTGCTCCAGCTCGCGGCGATAACCGTCCATGTCCTTGAAATTGTTCCACACGCCGTCGAGCACGTCGAGACCATAGGCCCGCGCCGCGGTGACACTGGCCGACAACCAGTAGAGTGCACTTGTCCGCCGGTCATCGAGGGTGATGCGGGTCTCCTTGACCAGGTCGTTGAGACCGACAACCAGGCACTGCAGACGCCCCCCTGCCGTCCGCGCCGTTCCCGCAATCTCGTCGAGTTTCATGATGCCGAGCGTCGTCTCGATCATCGCCCAGACCGTCATCGACCTCGGAGCGCCAGCGCGGCGCATGCGGTCCCCAAGCCGCTCGATGTCAGCCGCAGACGATGCCTTCGGCAACAACACCGCGTCCGGCAGCGCCGCAGCCACGGCGTCCACATCGTCCGCCCCCCACGGCGTATCCAGCGCGTTGACCCGCACGACCACTTCTCGCGGCCCGAAACCACCAGCCTTCACCGCATCAACAACCTGACGGCGGGCCGTTTCCTTGGCTTCCGGCGCAACCGAATCCTCAAGGTCCAGGATGACACAGTCAACCGCAAGACTGCGGGCCTTCTCCAGCGCGCGGGCATTGGAACCCGGCATGTAGAGCACGCTTCTGCGGGGACGTGGCGACATTGGCTTCTCCTGTTTGCCTGTTGGGCGCAACCTACTTCGGGGGAGCGGCTCCGGCAACGGTACAGCAGAGTCCGCTCGGCAATTGCTGGAAAACAAGGCTATCGTGTCCCATTCCCGGCCAGCGACATGCCACAACGCACGGCCGATCTCCGAAACGAAAGGTATCCAGCCACA
Organism: Hyphomicrobiaceae bacterium; assembly: GCA_047971765.1. GTDB lineage: Bacteria > Pseudomonadota > Alphaproteobacteria > Rhizobiales > Hyphomicrobiaceae. The sequence goes on from JBKDZY010000015.1 coordinate 1,393, forward strand.
TGTCACGCGAACGCATGCCGGCCCTGCCGGAAGACAGGATGACACCAGAACAGAAGGCCGCCTCCGCCACCTTTGCCGAGGGACGTGGCTATGCGGTCCGTGGCCCGTTCTCCGCCCTGTTGCGCAGCCCCGAGGTCATGCTACGGGCCAAGGCCATGGGCGATTACCTGCGCTTCAAGAGCACCCTGCCCGCCCGCCTCAACGAAATGGCGATCCTCGTTACGGCCCGCCATTGGGGACAGGCCTATGAATGGCACGCCCACCGCCCACTGGCCGAAAAAGGCGGCCTGCGCCCCGAAATCGCCGATGCGATCGCGGAGGGCCGCCGCCCCGAAGCCATGTCGATCGACGAAGCCACCGTTTATGACTTTGCCACCGAACTGCACCAGAACAAGTGCGTTTCGGATTCCACGTACGCAAAGGCGCGCGAACTGTTCGGGGAACAGGGCGTCATCGACCTGACCGCCGTCAACGGCTACTACACCTTGATCGCAATGGTGCTGAACGTCTCGCGCACACAATTGCCGGAAGGTGCAAAACCGGGCGTTCTGCCGTTTCCGCGTTGATGCTGGAGCGCCCGGCAACACGGCAACACGGCAACCGAAAGCCCCTCGGCATAACCGCGCTATAGTCTTTCCGCTTCAGGCGGAAAGGCTCAGACCGCGACTGCGGTTCAGGCAGCAAGCGCCGCCCCCGCGGAGCGGCCAGGGCTCTAGCCCGATACGAGCGCAAACAAGGCACACCAATTCAGACTCCGCCCGAATTACTCTAGCCGTTGCCAAAAACAACGGACGGGCTTTTCACCACACGCCGTGCATCACCCTGCCGCAAGGTCAGCCCCCGCCGGTCGAAATGTTCCAGGATCTGGATGCCGACGTTACGGCCCGACCCCGCCCGGTCGCGAAACTCCGCCGCCGTGAACGACTTGCTGTCGCTCCCGGCCGCCAGTTCGCCAGCGATCTCGCCAAGCTCAAGCAGCGCACTTTTCAGGAAGAACCTGTCGGTCGCCACTTCGACAACAACGCCAAGACGAGCCATCGTCTTCAGCAGTTTCCGGATGATACCGATCTGCTGGCCCGTTGCCTCGGCGAGTTCCCGGACCTGCGGCGGACGAAACCGGTACTCAGCACCAATGGCGGCTTCCAGGCGGTCCCAAAGGCGTTGATCGGCAGCCCCGAGCGACGAGGAATGACTCGCAAGACGCACCAGGCTCGCCTGCGCGACAACTCTGCCCTGGGGCGCCATCAACGCCAGCAGGGCCTTGAACAACGGCTTCGACAACCGCGGCTGGATCGCAAGCCGCAGCCTGTCCTCCGACATTCCAGGCCGCTCGGGCGATGCCTCGTGAAACGCAGCCAGCACCGTCTCGATCGCGGACGAGAACCGGTTGACCGTTTCCGGCAGGGCCACGAAACGGTGATCTCCCGACTTGCCTTCGAGCGGTTCGAGCATTTCCACCAGCGCATCCGCATCGGCCTCGGCCATCCCGTTGGCAACCAGGAACCCGCTGAGATCGACAATGCCCGGCTCCAGCTTGAGAAGCCGTTCCAGCCGGTCCAATGGATCCGACGGCGCAAGCGCCTCGAGAATGGCAAGCCGCTGCGGCGTCCGCCGGAACCGCTGCGGGGCGGCCGGATCGAGAACGATGCCACCCCCGATGGTCCGTTCCGCGCCCGCATCACGGATGACGAAACGATCGCCGGTCCGTACCGGAAGCGCATCCACGGTCACCACCTGCGCCTTTTGTGCGCCCCCGGGTGTCAGCGTATCCTCCTCCAGCAGGACCACGCGCGCCTCGGTCTCCGTGGTGCCGACGTGCAGATGGACCGGCGTCCAGGTCCGGATGGGCCGCGGCTCGCTCGCGAGCAGCCGCAGGGAGGCATCGAAACGGCGTGTCTCAAGCCTCTGGTCCGGCGCGACAAGCCATCCTCCGCGGGCGACGGCGTTCCTCTCCAGGCCAGCCAGGTTGAGCGCCGTCCGATCACCTGCCGACGCCGTTTCCGAGGCCGCGTTCTGCGCATGGATGGTGCGCACCCTCGCCGTTGCGCCGCCGGGCAGAACGACAACCGATTGCCCCACACAGACATGCCCCGAGATGATGCCTCCGGTAACCACGGTACCCGCACCGGCCACCGTGAACGCCCGGTCGATCGGCATACGGAAGCTGCCATGCCGCGACTTGTCACTGGTCTCGCCGGCAACGGTCACCAGGCGCTCCTTCAAGGCATCGACCCCTTGTCCGGTGGCAGCCGAAACCGGAAAGATCTCGGCACCTTCCAGAACCGTGCCCGCCAGCACCCCTTCAAGCTCCGCCTCGACGTCGAGCCGGCGCCCCTCGTCGACGAGATCGATCTTGTTGAGCGCCACCACGCCCTTGTCGAGCCCGAGCAGATCGAGAATAGCCAGATGCTCGCGGGTTTGCGGCATCACGCCGTCGTCTGCCGCGACCACCAGCACCCCGAAATCAATGGAGGCCGCGCCCGCCAGCATGGTGTGCACGAACCGCTCGTGGCCCGGAACATCGACAAATCCCAGCGTGCTTCCATCCGCCAGCTTCGTGTACGCAAACCCCAGCTCGATGGTGATTCCGCGCGCTTTTTCTTCCTTCAGACGGTCGCAATCAACCCCGGTCAGGGCCTTCACAAGCAGCGTCTTACCATGGTCGATGTGACCAGCCGTACCGACGATCATTCCCGCACGCTCCGCCTCGCAACATCACGGCCTGCCAGCGGGTCGGCTGGCAGGCCGCTTGAAGGTGTGTGTGGACGTATCATTCCCGAAGCCTGAAGAAAACACGACAGGCGAAAGCCCGGAACGATACGGCGTCCTGCTCCAGCCCTCACGGTCTGGAATGGATCGGCAAGCCTTCCCTCAGGCGACCGGCGTCATGACATGAACGGCCCGGTCGGCCAGCATGTCCTTCACCTTGGCGCCATAGTCCTTCATGTGCGGTGAAGCGGCATGGGCCTTGAGATCCTCGGCCGTCGCCCACTTCTCGATCACGACAAAGGTGTCGGCGCCAAAACCCTTGCCGAACCCTTCGGCATCAATGACGGGGCCATACTCGATGCAGCCCTTCTCGGCATGAACCGCAGGCATGTTGGCCTTGAAGACTTCCAGCACCTTCTCGCGCATGCCGGGCTTGGCCGTGATGATGGCAACGACGTGGATCATAGGGGTATCTCCAGGTTGATCTGTACGAGGCGCTTGCAGTCTAGGCGAGGTATCGCCGTTTGACGACACCTTGCCGGAGACGGGGCCCCGGAGCTTCACCCGTCGGGAGGGCTCAGACAGGGGGCACGCCAATCGCACGAAATGGATGACTGGGGCCAGCCGCGACCGCTTCACCGCATCAACGGATGAAACGCAATTCCACGCGCCGGTCAGCCTGCCAGACATCTTCCCTGCTCGCCGCTTTGCGGTCAATCCACCGATAGGGCTCGGATTTGCCCTTCGGAACGAGCACGAGGCCGCCCGAATATCCCTTGTCGCGAAGATAATGCTCGATGGCCACCAGACGCCGACGCGACAAATCGAAATTGTAGGCATCCGTCCCCCGCGCATCGGCATGGCCGGTCAGCGTGATGCCGTGCGGGTGCTTGATCTTGAGATATTCGGCCAGCAGCGAGGCAGCCTCTATGCCAACAGGTGTCATCGCCGTCGTGTCGGTCTCGAACGTGATCGGCACCGGCACATGCCTGCCATCCTCACGAAACGGGACCGACGGAGCGGCGGCGCCTCTTGCCACGGATGACGATGCGCCTGCCGCTGCATCATCCGGTTTCGGCCCGCCAAGCGCACTGCGATGCCTCTCCGACCCTTCCGCCAACACACCCGGACTGGCCACCCCGGACGCTTGTGCCTGACCGGATGTACCGGCCTCGCCGGCCTTCTGCCCGTCCAACGAAGACGTTGCCGCCGTCGCACCATCCGCGCGCGCCACTTTGGCAAGCTCGGCCGCACGCGCCTGCTGCACGATGACGCGGAAACGCTCCAGATCATGACGGCTCTCTCGATCCGCTTCCGCCATGTGCGCGGCGGGTCTGCTCTCGGACATTTCCGACGAGAACGCGCGCGACTGCAGACCCGGCGCGAAACCAGACGACACGGTCGCGGCGCCACCACCCTCGGGGACATCCACGGTCGCCACTGGGCTGGCAAGCACCGCGCCACCCCCCGCCGGACTGGCGATCGCCGAAAGCACAAGCCTGCCGCTGCGCAGTCCACTGGAGACCACAACCGACCATTGGCCATAGGCGGAAGCCACGGCGGTTGCGACCTCCTTGCCATCCACCCTGATGCTCACGTGTGAATGGGCAGGTGCGCGTCCCGCGATAACGGAAACACCTTCCGGATCAATGCGCGCTACCTCGACACCGACAGGAGCGGCCGTCTCCGCACGCGCATGGCGCGCAGGCTGGACGCCACGCGGTCCGACGGATGCGGGACGTGCCGTTTTTCCGCCCGAGGACAGTCCTTCGACACGCTCATCGCCACGGTCCTGCAGGTTCGCCATGCCGAGGAGGTGATCCACGGAACTTGAAATATGAGCGTAGAGCGATGAGAACTTCGCGCCGGACGACATCCAACCACCGACCAGCACCGCAATCATGGCGAAGCCGAAGATCACCGCTGCGGAGCCTTTGCGCATCCCAGACCTCTCAGAAAGTCCTTGCGTTCCAAAAGATTAGAACGCCGCCCCGTTGAACGCAAGCAATCCGGCCATCACCGATAGTACTAGACCGCGTACATCGGAGGGCACGCAATTGAGTCTTTCGAGGGTCTCACCCAAAGGTAGTTTTATTGTCACTCACACAACAACAGGCCGTGTCTTCATAAGCACGCCGGCGGATCATCCCGGACGCATACGGTGGCCCCGCCGCACGCCACCGCATCCCGTTCGCCTCGGCATGGCGCTCCCCGGACCAGCCCACCGGTCAGCACGGCCCCCGGGCGCCCGCTTGCACCGCCAGCATCATCGCGCTAGACAACATGTCCGGACAAATAAATCATCGGGTGAGGAAACGAACGTTATGACGACCAAGACATCCCCGAACGGCCAGTCATCCGCCAACGACGGTCTCGACGTGATCATCGTCGGCGCTGGCGTGGCCGGCGTCTACGCCATCCACAAGCTGCGCCAGCTCGGACTGAAGGTCCGCGCCTACGAGAAGGCCGACGATGTCGGCGGCACCTGGTACTGGAATCGCTACCCCGGATGCCGGTGCGATATTGAAAGTCTCGAGTATTCGTTTTCTTTTTCCCCGGAGCTCGACCAGGAGTGGAAATGGCCCGAGCGCTACGGCAATCAGGGCGAAATCCTCACCTACGTCCAGCATGTGGCGGACCGCTTCGACATTCGCAAGGACATCGAGTTCAACACCGTCATTACCTCGGCCACGTTCGACGAAAAGGCCGGCCGCTGGACCATGACAACAGACAAGGGCGAGACCATCTCCGCACCCTACTGCATCATGGCCACCGGCAATCTCTCGACGCCGCGCGAACCTGATATTCCCGGCATCGGCAGCTTCAAGGGAAAGACCTATCACACCGGCCTGTGGCCTCACGAAGGGGTTGATTTCACCGGCCTGCGCGTCGGCGTCATCGGCACGGGGTCATCCGGCGTCCAGTCGATCCCGATCATTGCCAGGCAGGCAAAGCAGCTCTTCGTCTTCCAGCGCACGGCAAATTTCACGCTCCCCGCCCAGAACGGCCCGATGGATCCGGAAAAGGAGCGCCGCCACAAGGCCAAATATCCCGAGCTCCGGGCGGCCGCGGTTGATACGCCGTTCGCCATTGCAGGTTATCCGCCGCCGACCAAATCTGCGCTCGAGGTCTCCGAGGAGGAGCGCAACGCCCTCTATGAAGCCAAATGGCAGGACGGCGGTTCCATCAGCTTCCTTTATGCCTACACGGATCTGCTCACGAGCAAGGAAGCCAACGACACGGCCTCTGATTTTGTGCGCAACAAGATCCGCAGTATCGTCAAGGACCCGGAGACAGCCGAGGCCCTTTGCCCGAACGATCATCCGATCGGCACCAAGCGCCTGATCCTCGATACCAACTATTACGAGACCTACAACCAGCCTCATGTGAAGCTGGTCAACATCCGCAAGAACCCGATTTCGGAAATCACGGCCAGCGGCGTCAAGACCAGTGACGGCAACAGCTACAAACTCGATGCCATCGTGTTTGCGACCGGCTTCGATGCCATGACCGGCGCCATGAAGGAGATCGACATCAAGGGGCGGGACGGCCTGTCCATCCGGAAAAAGTGGAAGGATGGTCCCCACACCTATCTCGGCATCATGGTGGCGGGTTTCCCGAACATGTTCATGGTGACGGGCCCGCAGAGCCCCGGCGTGAAGAGCCAGATGATCTTCTCCTGCGAGCAGCACGTCGATTGGATCGGCGACTGCATCAAGTACGCACAGACCCATCAGAAGCGGCGCATCGAGGCCAACCGCATGGCGGAACTGGCATGGGTCCAGCACAACAACGAGGTAGCGGACAAGACGCTCTACCCCCTCGCCAACAGCTGGTACATGGGCGCCAACATTCCCGGCAAGCCGCGTGTCTTCATGCCCTACGTGGGCGGTGTCCAGAGCTACGTGCAGAAGTGCAACGAGGTGGCAGCCAACGACTACGAAGGCATCGAGATGTCGGCCTGACGGCCATCAACGCCGATCGCCACGGCAATATGACTGGGAAGGGCCGGCAGAACTGCCGGCCCTTCGGTCGCTCAGCCCTTCTTGCCGCCTTCGGCCCAGCGCCGGTACATGTCATGCAGCGCAACGACGTCCTGCCCGCGATATCCATCCGAGAGCGCAGTTGCCATCAACTCCCTGACCGCTGACGCCCCCGGTGTCGGCATGCGTTGGCTGCGGGCGAATTCGATGGCCAATGCCAGATCCTTCTCGCCAAGCTCCATCTTGAAGCCCGGCTGGTAGTTCTTCTTCAGCACATTCGGGAAGCGCTTCTGGAAGTGGAATGAGCGTCCGCCGGACACCGAAATCACCTCGAACAACTTCTCCGGATCGACCCCGGCCGCCTCACCGAGCGCGAACGCTTCGCAGGCGATCAGGATGTTCCCCATCGACATCATGTTGTTGACGAGCTTCACGACCTTGGCGGTACCGACAGGGCCGGTGTGCATGTAGGTGGAACCCAGCATCTTCAGCACCGGATCAGCACGTTTCACCGCCGCCTCTTCACCGCCGACGATCAGCACGAGCCGCCCGTCCTCGGCTTCGAGTGGACCGCCGGACACCGGGCTATCGAGCACGTCGATGCCCCGCTTGGCCGCCGCCGCAGCCACGTCCTTCATCGTCTGCGGATCAATCGTCGAAAGGTCGATGATGAGATCGCCCTTGGCCGCCGTCTCGACCAGACCGCCTTCGCCGAGCCACGCGGCCCGCGTCGCCGCCGGATCCGGCAGGCTGGTCAAAATCAGGCTGCGTCCGGCAAGGACGGAGCGCACATCGTCGCCAACCGTCATCCCCTCCTTGGCCAGAGCCTGCCGCGTCTGCGTATTGATGTCATAGCCGGCCACGTCCCGGCCCTGGCTGACAAGGCGCCTGGCCATGCCCGCCCCCATCTGCCCCAGGCCGATCACGGCAATCTTCTCGCTCACATCTTGTCCTTTCCTGAACTGTGACGTTGAAATCGCGATCTACATCTGCCCGAACATCTTCTGCCCCGGCACCGGAAGCTCGGCGGCAAGAACGTTGTTGGCCAGTGAATTGGTAATGAAAAGCGTGCGGTTGTCCTTGCCCCCATAGGCGATGTTGGTCGTCATCAGCCCGCCATCACAGGCGACGACCTTGTAGAGCGGCAGCCCCATGGGCGACCACACCCAGACCTGCGCACCACCGGCATGGGCCACGATGACATTGCCATCCGTATCGCTGGCGAGCCCATCGGGCCCCCACCCGCCGATCAACTGGCAGAACAGCCCCGCACGGTTGACACTGCGGTCTTCACGCAGTGGCAATCGCCAAACCGCATTGGCGCGCGTCACCGCGAGATAAAGCGTTTCCTCTTTCGGATCGAACACCAGTCCGTTCGGGCTTGGCACGTTGTCGATCAGGCATTCGAGTTTGCCCGACGCCGCGACGTGACGGAACACCCGCCCCGTTGGATCGTTGAGCCCGGTTTCCCCCTGGTCGGTGAAGTAGAGGTCACCGTTGGAGGTGAACACCAGATCATTCGGCCCCTTGAAACCGGGCAATCTGTCACGGCCGATGAAGGTCTCGACCTTGCCGTTCACCGGATCGACCACCATGATGCCATGCTGCCGGTCTGTGACGAACAGGCGACCATCCTTGTGGATCTTGAGCCCATTCGGCAGCCCCGCATACTGCGTCACCGTCGACCAGTCCCCTGACGGCGACAGCTTCAGAATGCGCCCATGGGCTATTTCGACCATCATCAGGTTCTTGTCCCGGTCGAACGACGGCCCTTCGAGAAACGACCCCAGCCTGCGGCCATGGAACAGGTCGCGCGTGAAGTCGGAATCCCGGTTGTCGAACTGCAGCTCCTTGGGCAAGGTTGCATGAACCCGCGTTTCAATGATTTTTGGCGCTGGCACCATGGCTCTGTCCCTCCGATGGATGGCACGTGTGGTCGGTTCCCGATCTATCAAGCCACAGACTGACCATCACCGAAAGGGCCCGCCCCGGCGACTGCCTCGCCAACGGACCCCCACCGGACACGGCATTGCTGGCAGCAACCATCTTGCGTTGGTAGAAGATGTCATGTGATTGGGCGGTCTTGCCGCACAGCCATCGCATGGAAAACCAATGCGCGCCGTGAACCCTGGGATGGAGGCACCACGACCATGACCGTTATCATCGCCGGAGCCGGTATCGGTGGTCTGACGCTGGCGCTGAGCCTCCACCAGGTTGGCGTCAAGGCTCGGGTCTACGAAAGCGTCGACAAGCTCGAACCTCTGGGCGTCGGCATCAATGTCCTGCCCCATTCCGTGCGCGAGTTGACCGAGCTGGACCTCGCCGACGAGCTGGCAGCAACCGCCATCACGACCTCGATGCTCGCCTATTTCTCGAAGCGCGGGCAACCCATCTGGACCGAGCCGCGCGGCAGGACCGCGGGCTACAACTGGCCACAGTTCTCCATCCACCGCGGCGAGTTGCAGATGATCCTCTGCCGCGCCGTGCTGGAGCGCCTTGGCCCGGAGTGCATCCGGACCGGCCATCACGTCACCGCCTTCGAGCAGACCGCGGATGGCGTCGCAGTCCATTTCGTCAATCGCCGCACCGGCAAACAGCTCGGATCGGAGACCGGTAGCCTGCTGATCGCCGCTGACGGCATCCACTCGGCTATCAGGGCGCATTATCACCCATCCGAAGGCCCGCCGCGCTGGAACGGCGCCATCCTGTGGCGCGGCGTGACCGAAGCCCCCCCGTTCCTCGACGGCGCGACCATGGCCATGATCGGCCATGAACGCCAGAAGTTCGTGACCTATCCGATCTCCCCCAACGCCGCCACGCCCGGCCACGCGGTCATCAATTGGATTGCCGAGCTGAAATTCGATCCGGATCACCACTGGCGCCGGGAGGACTGGAACCGCCCCGGCCGTCTGGAGGAATTCCTCCCGAACTTCGAGGACTGGCGTTTCGATTGGCTGGACGTGCCGGCCCTCGTCCGCGGCGCCCGCCACTGCTTCGAATACCCGATGGTCGACCGCGATCCCCTGGAGCGATGGACCGACAACCGGGTCACCCTGCTGGGCGATGCCGCCCATCCCATGTATCCGATCGGCTCGAATGGCGCGTCGCAGGCCATTCTCGATGCGCGCGTGCTCACACGCGAGCTGCAGGCGAAAGGCGCCACGCCCGCGGCACTGGCCGCCTACGAGACCGAACGCCGTCCCGCCACCTCGCGCATCGTCCTCGCCAATCGCGGCAATGGTCCCGACCAGATCATGAAGCTCGTTGAGGATCGCGCGCCGGGCGGCTATGAGCGCATCGAGGATGTGCTGTCCACCGAGGAGCTGCAGGACGTGGCCGACAGCTACAAGCGGATCGCCGGTTTCGACCGTGAAACCCTCAACACCCGCCCGCCCATCGTAACAGCGAACTGATCCGTCAACAGACCGCACGACTGCAAAGCAACAGCAAGGACGAGGCTGACAGCCTCGCAAGGGAGATCACAAATGGCGGACGCCACCATCATCGACGGCAAGCGCATCGCCGAGGAACTCCGCCGCGACATCGCCACCCGCGTCACCCGCTTCATCAAGGCAGCCGGACGCGCGCCGGGACTCGCGGTCGTGCTTGTTGGCGAGGACCCTGCGAGCCAGGTCTATGTGCGGAACAAGGGGCGCCAGACCAGGGAAGCCGGCATGATCTCGTCCGAGCATCACCTTCCGGCGGAAACGAGTGAAGGCGATCTGCTCGATCTCGTGGCCACACTCAACGCCGACGAAACAGTCGATGGCATCCTGGTGCAACTCCCCTTGCCCGCCAACATCAACCCCGAGCGCGTGATCGAGGCCATATCCCCGGACAAGGATGTGGATGGCTTTCATCCGGTCAATGCGGGCCGCTTGGCCACTGGCGGCAACGCCCTGGTGCCGTGCACACCGGTCGGTTGCATCATGCTCGCGAAATCGGTCGAGCCCAAGCTCTCGGGCCTGGAAGCCGTTGTCATCGGCCGCTCCAATATCGTCGGCAAACCGGTGGCGCAGCTACTGCTGGCGGAAAGCTGCACGGTCACCATCGCCCATTCCCGGACCCGCGACCTTCCGTCGGTCGTCCGTCGCGCCGATCTCGTCATCGCGGCAGTCGGACGGCCCGAAATGGTCCGTGGGGACTGGATCAAGCCGGGAGCCATCGTTATCGACGTCGGCATCAACCGCATCGAGACGGGCGATGGCGGCAAGGGCCGCCTCGTCGGCGACGTCGCCTTCGATGAAGCACGCCAGGTGGCGCGCGCCATCACGCCCGTTCCCGGCGGCGTCGGCCCGATGACCATCGCCTGTCTGCTGCAGAACACGCTGACGGCCGCCGCGCGCCGGTCCGGTGTCACCATGTGAGCACGCCATCCGGAACAGCAGGGCCGGCGCACGCGCACCAACCGCCTGCCCTGTTGCAACCATCCGGTCGGCGTCATCCCTGCCGCTGTGCCTCTTTCCGGCGCGCCTCGACGCGCGCCTGGAACTCTTCCGTCGAATTGGTGCGGGGAAACGGCGTGTCGGGAACGGCAACGCCCAGATGGCGGCATAGCGGCTCCCAGCCTTCCGCAACGTCATAGACCAGCAGCCGGTCCGGCGAGATCGTTGCCTTCACCTTTTCCATATGCCGCCGGTAGACGTCGAGCACATGCGCATCGTCATCCACCCGCTCTCCGAAGGTGCGCCGCATGATGATGTCGTAGGCCATGTCCCCCTGTTCACGGCTCAAGCCATCGGCACGGCTGCTCATGTCGCCGAGACTCGTGAAGATCGTCGAGCGGATCGACTTCAGCCAGCTCTGTTCCGGCCGGTGGCTCAGGATCACCTTGGCATCCGGATAGTGCGCGGCAATGGGCTGCCAGAAATACGCGGACGGCCAATCGACGTTCGCCCTGAAGCCCTGGAACACCGTGTCCCAGTCCTCCCGCTCTCCCCGTGCCGCCGCCGCCCAGAACCGGATCTGATCCGCCCGGTTGCGGACCTCGAACATGTGATGACACGGATTGAAGCCGAGCTGCTCAAGCGCCACTTTCAGCGAATTCGTTCCTGTCCGCCCAAAACCGGCGCCGACGACATCAAGAGACATGGGAAAATCCTTCTGGCGAATTGTGCGACCAAGAAACGTCGGCAGGGGATGGGCCCAATGCCCACTTGGTGGCCTGACCGCGAAGTTCGTCAGTACAAACTGCACATTCGTACGAACTTCGCGGTCGATAAGGGCACTAGCGATATCATTGGCTTGGTGTGGACCGCCCGGCCTGCCTGCCTGCCTGCCTGCCTGCCTGCCTGCCTGCCTGCAGCAAACGATCTCTTCCAGGGGCATCTGCGTCAAGCGCGAACAAGGCAGCCCCCCGGAGACTGCCTTGCTCGTGTTCTCACGGATGGCAAACCGAACTTGTCGGCGCCATCTCAGTTGCGATGCGCAATACCGCCTTCAGGCACCGGCATTTCCGCTTCGGGCGCCAGCACACCATCGACATCCTCGCCAAGCTCCCGCTGCCACGGAGAAAGTTTCTCCAGGACAACAAGAAAAATACCGAACCCGGCAGCAAGCCCCAGTGCCAACGCCCAGAACGGGACACCGAGCAGGCCGGAGAACGTCAGCTTATGGCTCTTGTCCGCAAGGAACGCACTGAATTCACTACTGAAATAGCCGTAGAACACAGCGCCGGCAATGCCACCCAGCACCACGAACCAGGCATCACGATACCCGGCCCCGATCTGGGCCAATGCCGTGCCGGGACACGCCCCCGCCAGCGCAATGCCTGCACCCAGCAGCAAGCCGCCGATGATGTCGGCACGCCAGACCAGTGCCTTCAGGTGCAACGGCACCCCGAACACGCCATGCATCACCGCCAGCACCACCAGCCCCGTGATCACGGCAGCCAGAAACACCTTGAGCATGATGAAATTGCGCAGTTGCATCTGCCCGACGATCACGCCCGGCTCGAACACCCGTGACTTCTCCAGTGCAACACCGAAGATCGCACCCGTCGCAAGACCAAGAACAATGGCTGCAAGAACACTCATGATTTGTCTCCCTTGCCGTCAAACGCGCTTGAACAACAGGTTGGCGACCAGCATTCCGCCTGCGAACATGGCGGCCACTGCCACCGTCGAGCCGACCGAAAGCTGCGCCATTCCCGAAATGCCGTGCCCCGAGGTGCACCCCCCGGCAATCCGCGCGCCAAGCAGCATCACGAAACCGGCAACGAACGCCAACGGTGCCCGCGCCGCCAGGGACCGCGTTCCCGTCGCGCGCGCCCAGACCGGGGAAATGGCCTTCCGTCGTGCGCCCGATGCCCGCATGGACACGAACGCGCCAAGCGCGATGCCGGTCACCACCGCCACCTGCCACCAGTTCTTGGCGCCCCACATGTGCTTGGCCAGATACGAGATGCCGTTGACGCCGGGATCGGCAATCGCCGCCAGATGCGCCCCCACGGTCACGAACGACGAGGATGCGCCAAGCGCGGTATTCATCAACAGGAAGGTTGGGATCTGCAGCAGGCCGATGATGACGCCCGCCACATAGGGCGACCACGCCCTGGATTGCATGCCAGTCATGGCAAGTCTCCGTGGAAGAGTTGCAATGCAGAAAGACGGCGTAGGCGCCATCTCGTCCGGCCCGGCTCCTTGGCATATTCGGAACGGGAACACACCAGCCCGCCAGCGTGAACAATGAATGCCCGATATGCGCTGCGCTGTCGGTGACCAAGTCACCAATCGTCACGCGATGTCACTTTCATCTTGCCACGCACGGCCTAACGGGCTGGACTTGGGAGGCAGGCCACCAAGGCCATGAACCGGGCCCCATCGGGCGCAGGCGAATGACGAAGGAGAAATCACTTGGACTTCAGCACGATCGACTACGTTGTCTCGAAAGGCATTGCCGAGATCACGATGCGCCGGGCGCCGGTGAACGCCATCAATCACGACCTGATCGACGATCTGCTGAAAGCCTATGCCCAGGCCAGGGACGATGCGAACGTCCGCGCCGTGATCCTCACCAGCGCCTTCACCAAGGCCTTCTCGGCCGGCATGGACCTGGCCATGATCAAGTCCGGCCGCGGCATCGACCTGCGCCGCTTTCTCGAGAAGCTCTATTTCGGCATGCATGATGCCCAGTACCGCATGGGCAAGCCGACCATTGCCGCCCTCACAGGCCCGGCTCGCGCCGCAGGCGTCACGCTGGCAGTGTCCTGCGATGTCATCGTTGCAGCCGAAACATCGTCGATCGGCTACCCCGAGATCGACGTCGGCCTGATCCCGGCGATGCATTTCGTCCATCTGCCGCGCCAGATCGGCCGACACAAGGCGTTCGAATTGTGTTTTTCCGGCAAGCCCATCAGCGCCCAGGAGGCCGAACGGCGGGGCCTGCTCAACTACGTCGTGGCCCCCGACCAGGTCCTGCCCAAGGCCCGGGAGCTGGCCGCTGATTTCGCGTCGAAATCACCCGCCGTCATGAAACTCGCTCGCGATGCCTTCATGCGCGCCAACGATTTCGAGTATCGCCGTGCCATCGAGAATACAGTCGAGGCGATCTGCAATATCATCGAACTCGACGACGCCCGGGAGGGGCTGGCCGCCTTCAACGAGAAACGCCGGCCGAACTGGTGAAAGCCCTTCGGACAGCACCGGCAGACAACCAATATGACAGGGAGAGACCATGAACTTCGATTTCAGCGATGACCTCAAGCTCCTGAAGGACGAGGCGCGAAAATTCCTCGAGGACAAGTGCAGCTCCGAGGCTGTCCGCAAGGTTCTCGAAAGCGACACCCCCTGCGACAAGGACCTGTGGGCCGAGATGGGCACCATGGGGTGGACTGGTGCCGCCATTCCTGAACAATACGGCGGTGCCGGCCTCGGTGCGCTGGGGCTTTGTGTCCTGGCCGAGGAAATCGGCCGGGCTCTCGCCCCCGTCCCGTTCTCGTCCTCCCTCTATTATGCCGCGGAAGCACTGCTGCTTGCAGGCAGCGAGGAACAGAAGCAGGCGTGGTTGCCCAGGCTCGCCAAGGCCGAGGCCATCGGCACCCTGGCGTTGGCCGAAGGACCGGGCAACGCCAGCCTCAAGCGGGTGCGCACAACGTTCCGCAATGGTGTCCTCAGCGGCGAGAAGCTGCCCGTGCCGGATGGCATAGTGGCAGACCTCTGCATTGTCGTCGCCCAGACGGATCGCGGCATCGGCCTCGTGCTGGCAGACCTGAACCATGCCGGCATCAAGCGCGAGACGGTCGAAACGCTGGATCAGAGCCGCAAGCAGGCCCGCATCGAATTCAAGGACGTCCCGGGCGAACTGCTTGGCGCACCCGGCGAGGGCGAGCGGCTGTTGCGCCAGTTGGAGGACCGGGCAGCAATCCTGTTCGCGTTCGAGCAGGTCGGTGGTGCCCAGCGCTGCCTCGAGATGGCCCGCGACTATGCCCTCGAGCGCTACGCCTTCGGCCGCCCCATCGGCTCGTTCCAGGCCATCAAGCACAAGCTCGCGGACGTCTATGTCGCCACCGAGCTTGCCCGCTCCAACGCCTACTACGGCGCCTGGGCACTCTCGAAGAACGCCCCGCAGTTGCCGCTCGCCGCCGCCACCGCGCGTGTCTCCGCCAACGAGGCCTTCTACCAGGCCGCCAAGGAGAACATCCAGGTCCACGGCGGCATGGGCTTCACCTGGGCATTCGATTGCCACCTCTACTATCGCCGCGCCAAGGTTCTCGCCATCGCCAATGGGTCCACCCGGATCTGGAAGGAACGTCTGGTCGGCGAGTTGGAAGCGCAGAACGCGCCAGCCTGATCGACATCCGCGAACGACAAAGCAATCTCGACGACCGGCACAAGGCCCCAACGAGACGGCTAATCACAGACCGGTCGGACCAGGAGGACACCATGGATTTCGAAGACACCAGGGAAGAAGCCGAATATCGCGCGAAAGTCAGGGCGTTTCTTGAAAAGAATGCCACGCCTCGCACTGGCAAGGGCATGCTCTATCGCGCCTCGCAGGCCAACGACGACGTGCTGAAGGAGGCCCGAGACTGGCAGAACAAGAAATACGAAGCTGGCTTCGCCGGCATCACCTGGTCCAGGGACTGGGGCGGGCAGGGCCAGTCTGCCATCTACCAGGTCATCTACGACCAGGAGGAGGCGCAGTTCTCGGTGCCGCGCGGCATCTACGAGATCGGCCTTGGCATGTGCATCCCGACCGTGTGCACCTGGGGTAGCCAGGAGGTACGGGACCGCTATGCAGCCCCGGCCCTCAAGGGTAATGAGATCTGGTGCCAGCTCTTTTCCGAGCCTGCCGGCGGCTCCGATCTCGCCGCATTGCGAACCCGTGCCGAACGCGATGGCGACGACTGGATCATCAACGGCCAGAAGATCTGGACATCGGGCGCGCACTACAGCCAGTACGGCGTCATTGTCACCCGGTCGGACTTCAACGCGCCGAAACACAAGGGCCTCACCTACTTCTTCCTCGACATGCGCTCGCCCGGCGTCGAGGTGCGCGGCATCAAGCAGATCTCCGGCGCCTCGCATTTCAACGAGGTGTTCTTCAACAACGTGCGCATTCCCGACAGCCAGCGCCTGGGCAAGGAGGGTGACGGCTGGAAGGTCTCGCTCACGACCTTGATGAACGAGCGCTACACCATCGGCGGCCGCGCCGGTGTCGATGTCGATGAGTTCATGGAGATGGCGCGCAGCGTCGAGCTCGACGACGGCCCCGCACTCAAGAATGCCGGCATCCGGGACATGATCGCGGACTGGTATGTGGCCAGCCGCGGCCTCAAGTATTCCCATTTCCGCACCATGACCGCTCTTTCCCGCGGTGACACTCCAGGCCCTGAAAGCTCCATCGGCAAGCTGGTCAGCGGACGCAAGCTTCAGGACATGTCGGCCGCTGCACTCGATCTGCTGGAGCAGGGCGGCGCCATCACAGATCCGAAATGGGCGCCCATGGCGGCACTCTTTCACCAGACCTTGTTGACGTCGCCATCGGCACGTATCGCCGGCGGCTCCGACGAGATCATGCGCAACATCATCGCCGAGCGCGTCCTGGGTCTCCCCCCCGATGTCCGCGTGGACAAGGATGTGCCCTTCAACAAGGTGCCAACCGGCAAGAAGGCCTGAGTTCGGTCACCCTTGACAGGGCCGGAGTTGGCAGGACCATGGGCGGTCGCAGGGGTAACCCTGTGACCGCCCGCTGATTTTTCGAGAGTCGGACAGGTCGTCCCCGGCCTCATCCGAGACGCCGCAGCAGAAAGAAGCCGCCATGCGCATCCATTCGATCGAGGCCATCGCCATTGATATTCCCTTGAAGCAGAACTTCGGCGGTTCGACCTATTCGGTGCTCAAACGCTCGACCGTCGTCACCCGCCTGAGGACCGAGGGCGGCCTCGTCAGCCAGATCTACAATGGCGACAACCGGGAGGACGGCCTCGCAATCTGCAGGCTCATCCACGATCAGTTGGCGCCAGCCATCAAGGGGCTGGATGTCTTCCAGTCGGAACGGATCTGGCAGCGATTGTTCGCGTTCGCGAACGCCCAGGGCAACCGCAAGGTCCTGCTCGAGGCCATCTCGTGCATCGACTGCGCCGTCTGGGATGTCATCGGCAAGGCCGTGGGCAGGCCCGTCTGCGACCTGATCGGCGGCTATCGCAGTGAACTCCCGATCATCTCGATCGGCGGCTACTACATGGAAGGCAAGACACTCGCCGACATCGGCACTGAAATGGAGATGTACCGTGACGCCGGCATGGCAGGCGCCAAATTCAAGGTCGGCGGCCTGACGCCCGAAGAGGATGCCCGCCGCGTGGAGGCCGCACGCAAGGCAGTGGGAGCAGACTTCATGTTGTGTGTCGATGCCAACCGGGGCTGGACCGCCGAGGAGGCCATACGGTTCGCCCGCCTGATCGAGCCACTCGACATCGCCTGGTTCGAGGAACCTTGCCACTGGTACGATGATGCAGCCCAGATGGCGCGTGTTCGCCGCGCCATCACCATCCCCGTCAACGCTGGCCAGTGCGAGATTACCAGCCATGGCGTGCGCCGTTTGCTGGATGCCGATGCCGTCGACTACATCAATGTCGATGTCTCCGAATGCGGCGGCGTCACCGATTGGCGCCGGTCTGCGACCATGTGCTGGACCGCCGGCATCAAGATGGCCCACCACGAGGACTCGCAGATCGCGCAGCATTTGATAGCAGCCGTTCCACATGGCACCTGCATCGAGTGTTTTGCGCATCCGGATCGCGATCCTGTATGGCGCGAGAGGTGGCTCAATCGCCCACAACCCCGGAATGGCATGGTACCAGTGACGAAAGGGCCGGGTTTCGGCCTGGAGCTGGATAATGCCCTCATCCAGAAATACCGGGTGAATTGACCAATCCGGTTGCCGGGCATTTACAGCGCAAAGCACAAAGACGACCGAACGTCGCAAGTCCACAATCGACGACAGGGAGCAAACGGACAGGCTGTCCTTTTTCTATACATTATTGCGCTTCGGGACTGTCATTCGCGATCAGCTGGCAGACCCCGAGTTTCGCAATGTTTCCATCCTGGTTGTCATGATCCTCCTGCTGGGAACCGCATTCTACAGCTACGCCGAAGGCTGGGGTTGGCTGGATT
>JBKDZY010000016.1:0-3323 GCA_047971765.1 Hyphomicrobiaceae bacterium
CGTGATGAAAAGCACGCCGGTGCCACGGCGCGCCTGGAGTTCGGCAATGAGTTTCAGGATCTGGGCCTGAGTGGTCACGTCCAGCGCGGTTGTCGGTTCGTCGGCAATCAGCAGGACCGGGTCGAGGACGAGGGCAGCGGCGATCATGACTCGCTGGCGCTGTCCGCCGGAAAGCTGGTGGGGGAAACTGTCGACGAGCTTGGACACGTCAGGCAAGCTGACCAGCTCCATCACCTCCATGACCCGCGTGCGGCGCTCGGTGGCCGACAGGCTGGTGTGGATCTCCAGAACTTCGCCGATCTGGGTGCCGATGCGTTCGACCGGATTGAGCGCGGTCATCGGTTCCTGGAAGATCATTGACATCCGGGCACCGCGGCGTTTTCGCAGTTCGGCCTGCGAGAAGCTCGTCAGTTCCTCGCCCTGGAGCCTGATGGAACCGCTTGTCAGGCTGAGTTGCCCCTTTGGAAGCAAGCCCATGATGGCCTGGGCCGTGACCGACTTGCCGGAGCCCGATTCGCCGACAACGCAGACGATCTCGCCACGGCCCACCTCGAACGACGCGTTTTCTATGGCGTAGGGCCGGTCTCCGCTCCTTGGCAGGGCGACGGAGAGGTTCTCGATTGTCAGGATCGGGCTGGTGTGGCCCTGGTTCTCGGCGGCCATGTCAGAAGCGGCGCTCCATCTTGGGGTCGAGGACGTCCCTCAAGCCATCACCCAGCATGTTCACGCCCAGCACGGTGAGCGCGAGAAAGGCACCGGGATAGAGGATGTTATGAGGGAAGATGCGGAAGTAGGTGCGCCCTTCGGCCATGATGTTCCCCCATGTCGGGATTTCCGGGGGAATGCCGATGCCGAGGAACGACAGGATGGCCTCGATGAGGATGGCTGCCGCGCAGATGAACGTCCCCTGGACGATCAGCGGGGCGATGGTGTTGGGCAGGACATGGCGGACGATGAGGGTGGGTGTGGGCGTACCGACCGTGATGGCGCTTTCCACATAGGGTTCCTCGCGGATCGAGAGGACGATCGAACGGACGAGGCGCACGACGCGCGGCACCTCAGGCACGACGATGGCGGCGATGACCGCCAACAGGCCCGCGCGGAACACCGAGACGAGACCGATTGCCAACAGGATGGCGGGGATGGCCATCAGGCCGTCCATGAAGCGCATGATGATGCTATCGAGCCAGCGCAAGTAGCCTGCAACAAGGCCCAGGAGCAGGCCGATGGCAATCGAGATCACCGATACCGTCAGGCCCACGGTCAGTGAAATGCGCGCACCATAGATGACACGGCTGTAGATGTCGCGGCCGAGGCTGTCGGTTCCGAAGTGGTAGGTCACGGGGACCTTCCTGCCTTCGTCGTCGCGAATGGTGGCGCTGAAACCGGGCGGCTTGTTGCGCACGGATGGATTGATTTCCGCCGGATCGCGGGTGCCGAGCAGGGGGGCGAATATCGCCATGGCCACGATCACGGCAACGAGGACGCCGCCAATGATCACGCTGGTATTGCGTGCGAGCTGGGACCAGATGGAGCGCCGCGGCCGCAGCGGTGTTGTGTCTGCGATGGCCATCAGTAGCGGATCCTCGGATCGAACAGAGTGTAGGCAACGTCAACAGCCAGGTTGACCAGGACGTAGGCCAGCGAGAACAGCAGGATGACGGCCTGGATGGTCGGGTAGTCGCGTGCGAGCACCGCATCCACGGTGAGCAGGCCGAGGCCCGGCAGGGTGAAGACGGACTCGGTCACGACGACGCCGCCGATCAAGGTCGCAAAGGTCAGGCCGATCACGGTGAGGATGGGTACGGCCGCGTTCGCGAGCGCGTGGCGGACCAGGACCTTGAGTTCCGACTGGCCCTTGGCGCGGGCGGTGCGGATGTAGTCTTCATGCAGGACTTCGAGGACGCTTGTCCTTGTCATGCGCGCGATCAGGGCGATGAACACGATGGACAAGGTCAGGGCCGGCAGGATCAGGCGGACCAGCCAGCCGCCAACGCCATCGGCGATGTATTGATAGCCCTGTACCGGCAGCCAATCGACCTTCACCGCAAACAGGTAAATGAGAATGTAGCCGACGACGAACACCGGGATGGAGAACCCCAGGACGGAAAACCCCATGACGAGGCGGTCTATCCAACTGCCCTGCGTATAGGCCGCCAGTGTCCCGAGTGGCACGGCGATCAGCACCGTCAGCAGGATGGTGATCAGGGACAGCGAGGCGGTGGGTTCGAGCCGCTCCATGATGAGGGCGGCGACCTTCTTCTTGTAGAAGAACGATTCCCCGAAATCGCCATGGGCCATATTGTTGACCCATCGTGCGAACTGCACGGCCATCGGCTGGTCGAGGCCCAGTTTCTGGCGGATCTCTGCGATCTGCTGGTCGTTGGCAAAGTCGCCGGCGATGATGGCGGCCGGGTCGGATGGCGTGAGGCGGAGCATCAGGAAGACGAGCAGCGCCACGATGATCATGACCGGGATGGCGGCAGCGATGCGCTTGAGGAGGTAGGCGCCCATCGGTTCTCCGGCGGTTGCGAGAAAACTGTTGGATGAACCGGACCCAGGGGGCGCCTGACGGTCGCCAACCTGGGTCCGGTAGGGGCTCGTGGACTACTTCTTCTCGACGTTCCAGAGAACCGGGATGCCGGCTGTCTGCAGGAACCCGGACACGTTATCGCGGTGTGCCAGGAGGCTGTACCACTGGCCGAGATGGACGTGGGTCGGGTACTCGCGCCAGCGCTTCTGGATGGCCTTGACGATTTCCATCTGCTGCGCCTCGTCCGTGGAACGGGCGAAGTCGTCCCGCAGCTTCTCGAGCTGCTTGTCGCAGGGCCAGCCGAAAATGGCCTTGTCGCAACTGGCATTCAGGAAGGCCATGGAGATCGGATTGAACTGGTCGCCTGCGGCCCATGAGGTGATGAAGGCGCTCCAGCCACCCTTGTCAGGTGCGTCCTTCTTGGAGCGGCGCGCGACCAGTGTCTGCCAGTCCATGGACTGCATGTCGACCTTGAAGCCAGCCTTCTCGAGCAGCGACTTTGCGACTGGGGCGAGGTTGGTGAGAATCTGCAAGTCGGTCGAGTGCATCAGCACAATGGGAGTGCCATCGTAGCCTGCTTCCTTCAGCAGCGCGCGCGCCTTCTTCATGTTGGACTCGAGGATGCCATCCATGTGGGCGTCGGTTGCGAAGGGCATGCCGCAAATGAACAGTGCCTTGCACAGCTTGTAGTATTTTGGATTACCTACCGAGGCCTGGACAAAATCCTCCTGGTTGAAGGCATAAAGCACCGCCTGGCGGATCTTGTCGTTGTTGAAGGGCTTCCACAGGA
>JBKDZY010000017.1:0-1766 GCA_047971765.1 Hyphomicrobiaceae bacterium
GACGTGCCGAAGGCTGCCAGGAGCCATCCCTGCCGACCAGGCGGGCCCCGCCCAAACCGGTCTTCGGGTCGGCGTCCATATGGGCCACTGCCTTGGCCAAGGCCAGCGGGTGCGGGAAGGCATCGGAATTGAGCAGCACCAGGTAACGCCCCCGAGCGATGGCAAAGCCTTGGTTATTGGCCGCCGCAAATCCAAGATTGCTTCGCTGCGAATCAGACGAACCTGTGGAAATTCCGCTTCGATCATGTCCACCGAGCCATCACGCGAGGCGTTATCCACCACGATGAGCTCATGATGCACTCCACCGGCTTCGGCAAGCAGCGCATGAAGACACTCTCGCAGCAAGTCGCGGGTGTTGAAAGAGACGATGATCACGGAAATATCCGGTTGCGCGGCGCTCATCGACACTTCATTCCTCCTTGTCTGGCTCATTGACCCGCGCGCCCAACCTTATTCCTGCTTGCGGGAGTGAAGAGGATGAGGGTGGAGGTTCGCGATCGGTACGAACCCAGGCGGCATCCCGACGCGCGCTACGCAGCAGCGTCCCGAACATGGCCAATTTCCACAGAAGATAGAACGGCGCGGCGGCCACCGCCTGCAGATCGCGCCAGCCACCGCCACCGACCCGGATCGCCGCCAGCACATGCAGGCCCACCAGCACCAGAGCACCCAGGGCGTAAATCCGGCCAGGCATGAACGGTGGCAACAAGGTCAGGATCAAAAGCATGACGTGAAAGGCCAGCGGCAGCAGCCATAGTTCCAGCAGCGGCTCCACCTCGCGCCAGCGCCCGGCCACGATGCCACGCAGCAGGATCGGTGTCTGCTCGCGGATCATGCGCAAACGGCCACCCTCCCAGCGGGCACGTTGATGGCGCGAAGCGCGCTCGCCACTGGGCATCGCCGACCAAACGGTCGTACCATCCAGAAAGCGCACGCGCCGACCGTTCTGGACCAGACGGATGTGATATTCCAGATCCTCCGCCACCGAGGCGGCGTCATAGGGCACGGCTTCCAGGGTAGCGCGACTCAGTCCGAATCCATTGCCAAGCAGGCCGACCGACAGACCCCAGAACTCGCGGCCACGCGGGCGCAGTACATTGAACGCTTGCAGCGCCACGTTCATCAAGCGGGTACGTACCGAATCGCCGGGATTACCGACGCAATAGCGGCTCTGCACCGCGTCCGCCCCAGCGCCAAATCGTCTTTGTGCCTCGACGAACAGATTCGGCTCCACCCGAGTGTCGGCGTCCACCACCATGAAGACGTCGAATGGCTCGATCAGCAGTTGCCTGAAGGCAAAATCCAAGGCATGACCCTTGCCGCGCCGCTCGGGATCGTGGCGCACCAGCACCCGTGCCCCGGCCACCTCGGCGCGTGCAGCGGTATCGTCCTCGCAATTATCGGCCACCACTACCACGGTGAAGGCACCACTACCAGGATCACAGGCGTGCAGGCTTTGAACGCAGGCCGCGATACCTGCGGCCTCGTTGTGAGCCGGAACCACCACAGCGAACCGTTTCCCGCTCTCACCCTCCGGGAGCGCACCCAAGGACCGTGCCCCGGCGCTCCATCTCAAGGGCAGCACGCCACCCACGGTCAACAGCAACAGTTCGATGCTTCCCGACATGCTGAGCAAAGCCAGTACGACGCTTGGCAGCGCCCAGAATTCAGCCATGACCGTGCCCCCTGTGCAATCGTTGCCGGAAAATCTCGGCCAACCGCTCGATGTTGTGATGCAGGTGGTATTTGTCTTCGACCCGCGTCCG
>JBKDZY010000018.1:0-1902 GCA_047971765.1 Hyphomicrobiaceae bacterium
GATAGGGTTGTTATTCTGCCGGAATCGAGGAAGCCTCAAGGCGAATGTTCAGCGCCTTCGTTACACCCAGCAGGGTAGACAGAGTGGGGTTTCCGGTCGGGGACAATGCCTTGTAAAGCGCCTCCCGGCTCAGGCCCGCATCACGGGCAACCTGCGACATAATTGATGGTTGATCTTGCGGCATGACGCATCTATCTGTATTCGTAATATTTGGTTGTTTTGACCTTGAGGCAAGCCGATGCAGCTCTTCGATAAATTGGGCTTCACTTGGAACCGATCTGCTGTCCCGGCGGGGCAAAGCACGTCCGTCGAACGTGCAGCCTTCCGCTACAAGCAATCGCTTGCAGAGTTCGTCTATGACGCTGGGGCGCTTGAGGGGAACCCGTTTACTTACCCGGAAGTCCAAACCCTTCTCGATGGGGTGACGGTTGGAGGTCGTAAACTTGCGGATCAGCAACAGATTCAGAACCTCGGAGAAGCGGCAAAAAGGCTGTTCTCGATGGTTCGTGATGGAGAGTTCCGCTTGGAGAAGCCTAGTTCGAACGAACTTCATCGCCTTGTAGCAACAGGTGAAGCCCTCGATCCGGGCCGTTTCCGTGGTGAAGGCGATCCTCTCAATCTTACCGTCTGGCCGAGCGTGTATCTGGGCAAAGAGGAACGTTATTGGCCGTTGCCAACGGAGCAAGACGCGCCGGAACTGAACCGAGTGTTCGCAGGCGGCATTGCCGCACTTTCATCCGAGGTCTCAGACCCTCGTGAGCGAGGCATGGCCTATTTCCTGTTCGGCGCATTGCAGCATTTCTATTTCGATGGAAACAAGCGCACGGCGCGGTTCATGATGAACGGGATTCTCATGTCACACGGCGTTGATGCTATTTCTGTTCCAGCCGCCCGGTTGCAAGATTTCAACGAGAAGATGGTGCGGTTCTACACGGATAAGGACGCGACGGAGATGATGCACTTCCTGATCGAGTGTCAGCCAAAGAACGCGCCAGCACCCAAACCTACCCCATCGCCCAGCTCTGGGCCGTCGATGTGAAGTATGAGAGGATAAACGTTATGACCGATGCCCCTACTAATCCCCGAAAATCCACCCTTTACCTGTATCTTGCGTTTGTTGGCGCATTGATATGGTCTGTATCGTTAGGATTGGCATATCTTGAGAATTCGATACCCCTTGATATTGATGGTCTGCCAATGCTTGAACGCATGTTTTTTACACCCGCCGGTTTGATTGCAACCATCGGTGCGAGCATACTGATTGTTGTTGGCGTGATTGGGTTTTTCGCGAATAGAGCTGATTGATGGGTGTGAGGCTCCGTGAAATATCAGTTATCGCCGCGCTGCATTCGGCAGTCGCCAGTGGTCAGAAATCATCAAAATGAGGAAGAACGATGTCGAATCATGAATTCAAAGCGATTGTCCCACAAGCAGGGAATGGAAATATGTGGACTGACAGGGCGGTTTCACTTGTCGAGATGCTCGAAGGAACGAGTGTAGATGCGACCTCTACGACCCTCTTGGATGACATGATCGCAGCAAAAGATGACTTTCCAGACATTTCCGTATGGCTCGATAATCTTCCGGGCTTTTCGAGCGGAAATCGCGAAAAGGCAGCGGAGCAACTCGGTTATCTTACGATGCAAATCAGTTCTGTCCTTCGCGACCATGAAGATAGTCAGTGAGAAAGGAAGCCTAGAATGGCCAATCAAAAACAAACGTTCGCAGGTCAAGACCGAATCGAGACGTGAAATCGCTCATCTGATTGCGGCGGTTCTGTCCCGGCTCGGCAAGCCCGTGGTCCTGCGTGATCTGGCCTTCAACGGGTTTTCATTGCCCGAAGAACTGGATTTAGAGCAGAGAAACGTCAACCTGACACTGCCAAACATCTACCTCGATAAC
>JBKDZY010000019.1:0-2375 GCA_047971765.1 Hyphomicrobiaceae bacterium
CGGCTCGACCCTTACCCAACAGCTGGCCAAGAACCTGTTTCTCTCCTCGGAGCGCTCCATTAAGCGCAAGATCAAGGAGGTCTTTCTGGCTTTCTGGCTGGAATCCCGCCTGAGCAAACAGGAAATACTGAAACTCTATCTGGATCGCGCCTACATGGGTGGCGGTGCCTTCGGAGTCGAGGCAGCCTCACAGTTCTATTTCCACAAATCGGTTCGCGACATCACGCTCGCCGAATCCGCAGTGCTTGCCGGGCTCTACAAGGCACCGACAAAATACGCGCCGCACGTCAATCTGCCCGCGTCTCGCGCGCGCACCAACGAAGTCTTATCCAATCTCGTCGAAGCCGGCTACTACACCGAAGGCCAGGTCCATCAGGCACGCGTTCATCCCGCCCGAATCTACGAGAACCACAAGACCGCCAGCCCCGACTGGTTCCTCGACTGGGCATTCGAAGAAGTGCAACGACTGATGGCCGGCAAGAATCTCTACACCCTGACCGCCCGCCTGACTGTCGATCTCAATATGCAGAAGCAGGTGGAAGAGATCCTCGCAGCTGCAGTCCGGCAAAAAGGGCGCCAACACCGCTTCGACTCCGGAGCGATCACCATTCTGCGTACAGATGGAATGGTGAAGGCCATGGCCGGCGGGCCTGACTATGGTGAAAGCCAGTTCAACCGCTCCTCGCATGCCAGACGTCAACCCGGTTCCTCATTCAAAATCTACGTCTACGCCATGGCGTTGCAGAGCGGCATGACGCCGAATTCGACGGTCAGGGATTCGTCCCGCTCGTGTGGGCGCTGGAGTCCGCAAAACTATAATGGCAGCCACGGCAGCGGTGCCCGCATGCCGATGTGGGTAGCGCTGTCCAAATCGCTCAATACAGTGGCAGCCGAATTGTCGTTCAGGGTTGGCCGCGACAAGGTCATAGACCTCACACGTCGCCTTGGAATAAAGGGCATCAAGCGCTCGTGTTCGATGGCCCTGGGCGATACCGGCATTACCCCACTGGAACATACAGCTGGCGTTGCCGCCTTCGCAAATGGCGGCAAACTCGCACTTCCTTATGGTGTTCTGGACATTACCAACTCCAAAGGCGAAATCGTCTACAGCCACGAGCGTGATGAACCACCGCCGCCGCAGATCGTGCCGCGTCGGGTTGCCGAGCAAATGAACTGGATGCTGACCAAAGTGGTTACAGACGGCACGGCCAAGCGCGCCGCGCTTGATTTCACCCACGTCGCAGCAAAAACTGGTACGAGCACCGGCCCCAAGGATGTCTGGCTGATGGGATATACCGGCAAATACGTCTCCAGTGTCTGGCTTGGCAACGATGACAACAGTTCCATGCGCAGCGGTACAACCGGAGGCGGCGTCGCGGCGCCGATCTGGCACGAAGTCATGGCTGCAGTCCATGGTACCGATAACATTCCCACGCTGCCCGGCTTGAGCCCGCATCCAGTTCAGGTCGAAGAACAACAGCGGCTGGCGGAGGAACGGGCCCGCCAACCCGCCAGATCAACCGACAGATCCAAGGTCCAGGGCATCATGCCCGTTGCCACCAAGGCGGCCCTCAAACGCACGGCTGATGCCATGCGAAAACTGTCAGGTGAGGAGCCAACGTCGGCCCCTGCTGCACAGCCCACAGTTCCACCTGCTGGCCGCAACAGCCCGCAACCAGATCGACGGGCCGATGCCACGATGACACCGCTGGAATCATTGAGATCCCACACAACAAGTCGATGACATGACCTATCTTTCACCAAATATGTCGATCATGTACCGGCTGGAGCGCATGCGGCGCATGCTTCTGGCCTGGATCATCCATTCCACCAATCTGCTCCTGTTCACTGCCGTAACGCTCATATGTGGCATCGGATCGGCATTCTATCTCGTCGATACGGGTACGCCGCTGACCACCTGGCGCAATGGGCCATGGACAATGTGGCACCACGCAGCACGACTGGACGTTGATCCTTACACGCGCGCCCGTTATGCCAAGTTGGGTAGCCTCCCGCTTAGTGCACGTTACGCTGCCACATGGGAGGCTCGCTTCGATGCCGAAGGTCGTCGACTGCATTCGAGCTGCGAATATGTTATCGAGTCGGAGCCGATTGATGCGACATGGTTCAATATTATGGTGTTCGATGAAAACGGTCTCCTGATCCCGAATGCTGCGGATCGCTATTCGTTTTATGGGGAAACCATCGCAACCAATCCTGATGGCAGCTTTTTCATTGCCCTTGCTCGCAACGCCAGACCGGGAAACTGGCTGCCGGTAGGCGGCGCGGGGCGCCTGACACTGATCATGACTGTCATCGAGCCGAACCCAAATATCGCCGACAGCATCAACCAGTTGCCGACCATTCGCAGGATC
>JBKDZY010000020.1:0-5124 GCA_047971765.1 Hyphomicrobiaceae bacterium
GGGATGCGCATGACGCGGGCGCAATGCGATGCCCTGCTGCGCGCCGAGGTGGCTGAGTATCGCCACGGGCTGCACCGCTATTTCGAGCCGATCACTATCCAGAAATGGCTGCCGCCGACGCGGGACGCGGCTTATACATCGCTGGCATTCAATGTCGGCATCCGCGCGGCGGGCCGATCAACGGCGACCAAGCGCCTCAACCGAGGCGACATCTCTGGCGGCTGCGATGCGCTGACATGGTGGAATAAAGCCGGAGGCCGCGTCGTGCGCGGGCTGGTCCTGCGCCGGGCCGATGAGCGGGCGCTGTGCATGCAGGGCACTGACGGTAGCCGGGCGGTTTACGACCGCCCGGCTATGAGGCTCACCTTACAGCAGGAAGTCGTCTTGATGCAGGCTGTTAGTTTGCGTGCCGACAATGGTGATTGTCGACCCTGCGGCGGTGGTAATAAGGACGTTAAGACCGCTGTTGGTAATCGTACCAGCTGTGATCAGGTCGGAAAGCTGCCCTTGAAGACCGAAAGCCGACAGGTCGATGATATCGCCAGCGCCGGAACCGCCATCAAAATTGTAGATGAAGTCATGCCCGTGCTCTAAGCCGAATCTGAAAGTGTCTGAACCGGCACCGCCATAGAGGCTATCATCGCCGGCGCCGCCCCAAAGCTCATCCGTGCCGGCTCCAGCAGTCAGGGTGTCGTTTCCGTCCCCGCCATAAAGGGTATCATCACCCTCGCCGCCGGCCAGAACATCGTTGCCCAGATAACCGAACAGAATGTCGTTACCTTCATCGCCATAGAGCTGGTCGTTGCCGGTGCCTCCGCCCATCAGGTCATCGTCTTCGCCGCCATACAGATAGTCGGATCCAGTCCCGCCCCAGAGGGTGTCGTTCCCATCATCGCCTTCAAGGGTATCGTTATCCGCGCCGCCGCCCAGAAGATCGTCGCCGTCGTCACCTTCAAGCTCATCATTACCGGCGCCGCCCCACAGCGTGTCATTGCCGTCGTCACCTTCCAGATCGTCGTGGCCGTCACCTCCGCCTATTGCGTCGTTTCCAGGGCCGCCCAAAATCGTATCGTTACCCATATCGTCGATCCCAGCCCAGATGCGGTCATTGCCGTCATTTCCGTAGACCTCATCGGAGCCGCCGCCACCGAAGATCGTATCGTGTCCGCCCAGGCCGTTGATAACGTCGGCGATCTCTGTACCCAGGATTTCGTCATTACCATTTGTGCCGTTGAGTAAAGCCATGTCTTCCTCCTGTTCATCCATGTCGGATACCTCACGCTAACGCCTGGTCTTGGATTCGTCGAATGCACAGGCAGGAATTCGCCTGCGTGTTGCCCGCGCATCTCCACCGCTCGTCATGTAGAGCGCTCCATCCGGAGCACCCTTTCATTTGGAGGCCCAAATGCTGCCCCGCAACTTGTTCATCCTATGCGTTGCCCTGACGCTCTCAGGAGGCCTTTGGCTGCATGGACAACATATCGGCCGCTCACAATGCGAAGCCCGCCATTCCATTGCCCTCGCCAAAGCTCATCAGGAAACAGCGCGCGTCGCGGCGCAGGCGAACATGGAAGAGCGCGCCCGCCTCGCGGTCGAGGCCGAGTACAACAAGCTAGCAAAGGAACTTGAAGATGCTGCACGCGAAGACCCTGTCACCGCCCCTGGCTGCCTTCCTGCTGGCCGGGTGCGGCGGCTCAACAATCTCTGACCCGGCCCCGCCCCCTCTGCCGGCTTCGATCTCAGCGCCCTGTGCGGATCCCGTCACGCTGCCAGACCGCGCGCTGTCGGACCAAGATATTGAGGTCTTTTGGGGCCGTGATCGTCGGGCGCTGCGCGAATGTGACAGCCGACATGAAGCGGCAGCGACCTGGCCGCGCGGCTGAGCTGTTGCATTATTTGCAACAGCTGCGCGACCTGTGTCAGCGCCGCCTTATCTCCGGCATGACATTCCCTGTCGCTCAGGTGATCGGCAGGGAACCGGGCCACGGCAATGACCCGGTTCTGGCGGCTCGAATGGACGCGATCCGCCCCGACCAAGAACTACTTATGGTCACCTGCACCCTCGCGAGGGCGGGCGACCTGTAGGCGAGAATCATCACATGAGGCAAGTAAAACCAGCGAACCCCGTCGCACCGTGGCTGGGAGGCAAAAGGCACCTTCATGGCCGCATCATCGAACGGATCAATTGCATTGATCACCGCGCATATGCCGAGCCCTTCGTCGGCATGGGTGGGGTCTTCCTGCGCCGGAAGTTCAAGCCGGCGCTCGAGGTCGCCAATGACCTGAATGGCGAGATCATCAATCTGTTCCGGATCCTGCAGCGGCATTACCCGCAATTCATGGAGGTCATGAGGTTTCAGATTTCCAGCCGGCGCGAGTTCGAGCGGCTGCGGGCAACAGATCCCGGAACCCTGACCGATCTGGAGCGCGCGGCGCGGTTTCTATACCTGCAGCGCCTTGCCTTCGGTGGCCAGGTCAATGGTGTGTTCGGCGTCTCTGCGGCCACCGGCCCGCGCTTCTCACTGGCCCGGCTGGAGATCATCCTCGAAGAGGCTCGTGAGCGACTGGACGGGGTTGTTCTCGAATCGCTGGATTGGGCCGAATTAATCGTGCGCTACGACACGCCGCGCACGCTGTTCTACCTCGACCCGCCGTATTTCGGAGGTGAGGCAGATTACGGCAAGGGCATATTCGATCAGACGCAATATGCGAAGATGGCCGACATCCTTGGCAAGATCGACGGCGCATTCCTCCTGTCGATCAACGACCGACCGGAAATTCGCGAGACCTTCAGCGGCTTCCAGGTCGAAGAGGTTCGGTTGAATTACTCGGTCAGCGCCAGCAAAAGTACGGAGGCGCGGGAGTTGATTATCTCAAACCGGGAGGCGGTCGGGCGGTTAGTGTGACAGGGCACCCCGCCGGAGGGCGTCATGCCCTCTGGCGGGGTGCGGTGGACGTCGCGTCGGTGTCAGCCCTGAGCCGATGCTGGACCTTTTCGATACCTTCAAGGTGGCGCTTCCAACACTACATGCTGAAGGCGACCAATCCCACAACAGTTGCCGGAGCAGGTGGGGAGGGATGCTCGCCATCGGTGACGAATAAGGTGATCTCGATTGATTCAAGGGATTCCCGTCATCATCTGGGCGTGTTACGGTTTGTCAAGAGAGGCGGGTATGGGCGCATTATTTACAGTTGGCTATGAAGGCACCGACATTGATCGGTTCGTCCAAACGCTGAAAGCGGCCGGGGTGGCAAGACTTGCGGACGTTCGCGCGGTCGCCGTTTCGCGGAAGGCAGGCTTCTCGAAGAGAAAACTGGCCGCGCGATTAGCTGATGAAGGCATAGAATATACACATTTTGTTGCTCTTGGGGACCCCAAGCCAGGGCGCGAGGCTGCTCGGGCTGGGAATTTCGACCTGTTTCGCTCGATTTATGGAGCACATATCGAGACCGCTCCAGCGCAGGAATCGCTGCGGGATCTGGTTAACCTGGCTCAGGGCGCGCCGACCTGCCTGCTCTGCTTTGAACGCGATCCAGAAACCTGTCACAGGACTATTGTCGCGCGTGAAGTGGTTGGAGAGACGGGCTTTGATATCTTCAATCTTTTTGCCGACGATCCAGAGCGCTATGTCCGTCACGCTTCAAAGTTGCCGCGTTTCCATTCTGGTCAAGGCGCTACCGCAGCGTAGCGCCAACCACGGGGAGACCGTCTGCTGTGCCGGGGTGACCGCCCACGGCGAATTCAAGAGGCTTTTCCCAATCCGTTTCCGACACCTGGGAGACACTGCCGCGTTCAAACGCTGGGACTGGGTGGATTTTAGATACCGTCTCCCGAACAGCGATCGGCGGCCGGAAAGCTGTCATGTGATGGAAGACAGTATCTTGGTGAACGGCTCGATGCCTCCGAGAGATCGGCCATCGTTTCTCAACCGTCTTGTTTCAGCGTCGGTCAAAGCGGCGGAAGCGAACGGTCAGTCGCTGGCGCTTATCCGGCCTCGTAACACGCAGTTCTATTTCAAAAAAAAGAAACCAGACGAGCTGGAGAAAGAGCGTCGCACCTACGCGGAAGCGGCTCGTCAAGGCTCGTTCTTCGATGAGCAACTGAAGGCGCTCGAGCCCAGCCCCTACGAGTTCCGCTTCAGGTTCGAAGACGATGCCGGGCGACATGACTATGCCAATGGTGATTGGGAAGCACACGCGATGTACTTCAACGGCCGGAGGCGTGAAGGGTCCGAGCAGGCGACCTTGGACTGGATGAGCAAGACTTTCAATGAGGAGTATCCCCGCAGGGGCATGTTGTTC
Source organism: Hyphomicrobiaceae bacterium (assembly GCA_047971765.1). GTDB lineage: Bacteria > Pseudomonadota > Alphaproteobacteria > Rhizobiales > Hyphomicrobiaceae. The sequence goes on from JBKDZY010000020.1 coordinate 4,303, forward strand.
TGCGTCGGCAACATGGCCAAGCGACCGCAGACCTGGCAGCTGCTAGGAGTCCTGAGGGTTGACGATACTCGCCAGTCCGCGTTGTTTTGAATCCTTCCGATTGCCGTCATGACCCGATGGACACGCGCTCCCAGCGCGCACCCGGAAGATCGAACGACCCTTCGGGACGGCGCGCGTGCTGATCATCTAGAACAGGGAAGCGGCCGGGCGACTGTTGTAGGCACCGCCGTCTGAGCGCCTCCGCCGCCACATCTATTCAGGGTGACGCCGCGCCGCCCTGAATAGCCGAGCTTGCGCAGAAATCACGCACCGTCTCAAGAACCTGCGCGAATTCCCAGAATATTTGCTTCCCTTCAGCGGCACCACCTCTGCGCAAAATTCCCCCTGAATCACGGTCTTTTCAGCCCCGATCCGCCGGATTCGATTCCGGTTGACTGAAATCAAGGACCGCGACGCGCGGTTTGCGCAATCTGTTCGGCATCCAAAGGGGGTGCCGGTGAGACTGACAGTTCGTACGAATCTCGCCATGCGCGTGTTGATGTATTGTGCGGTCCGGCGCGGAGAGCTGGTCCGCTCGGTTGACATGGCGGAAGCCTGCAATGCGTCAGTGCATCACATCGCCCAGGTGGTGAACCAGCTTTCGGTGCTCGGTTACCTGCATACCCTGCGCGGCCGGACCGGCGGCGTGAAGCTTGCCCGCAACCCGGCCAAGATCACCGTGGGAGAGGTCTTCCTGCATTTCGAATCCAATGTGCCGCTGACCGAGTGTTTCGACGACAAGGGCAATACCTGCCCGCTGCGTCAGGGCTGCCGGCTGCGCAA
>JBKDZY010000021.1:0-7165 GCA_047971765.1 Hyphomicrobiaceae bacterium
CGTCTGTCTGATCTTGTTGATGCCCGGCGTGAACCTCTCAAAGCCCACCCGCTTGGCCAAGGACTGAGAGACGGTCGTAATGCCCGCTCCCGGCGTGGTTATATCGATGCCACCATGGTGCTCGAATTCGGGGTCTTGCACCATCAGCAGTTGGCGATACCGCTTCTTGCCCAGGGATGAACCTCCTCGGTTCGCAACGAGAAGTTTGTCGGCCCTTGCCCGCAGGTTTTCCGAGTCCGAGATGGCGTCAAAATACCCATATGCGCCATATCCCAGACTCCCTAGCACCACAAAAAGCAAGGCGCCTATCGTGATCTTGAAAAATCTACTCATTCAAGGTGGTTCCAAAAAAGGGAGCACATTTCACTCTGTTGCTCGCCTTCAATTGCAGCGACAGTATGGTACGGCGATCATTTTCAGGGGCCGGTTTTGGAAATCAGAATAACGCTGAGTGGTCATATCACCGTTTCAATTCAAGCATTCTGTCGAGCTATGGCGTAGGTATAGTTCTCATCTTCGTCAGCTTCAGTCCGCCTCTGGGCACGCCAACCGCTGCCGGCGCCGCGCGGGTTGTCTTCCGCCTGGCGACGCAGGGCCGAGGGCATGGCCGGCCTGGTGGGCGTCAAGGCCATCGTCAACTACCTGAGCGGCGGCGATATCCGCGGGCGGGTATCGAATTGCGCGAATGTTTTCCTCATTCGGCTTCCATGAAGTTGAACGGTTTCGCGGGAACGAACTGTTTCAATGCCTCGCCGCTAAGGATACGATTCATGTCCACTCCGAGATCCAGCTTGCGGACCTGTGCGCCTTCGGAGAAGTCGAGCTTCTTCAAATCCACCCAGAAAATGTTGGGCGAGGTAGCTGACTCGCCGTAGAAACGCATGCTTTTCTGATCAGCCACCACGCGCCAGCGGGTGGTTGAAAGGTTCGGTGCGCCGGGGAGGCTTATGCCATAGGGCGCCGAAGCGTTGCGGATCACACTGAACACCGCGGCAGCGGCTATCCGAGGGTCTTCGCTTTGGGTCACTGCGTTGATGTAAAAGCTGGCGCGCACATAACGATCTTCGGAGCGGCTGCTGCCGGGAAGGAATTTGAGGGAGTCGACCGCGCTCCAGTATTTCTGGTTGACGAGCTGCTCATCATAGGGCGGGTCGTTCGTCACCACCTGATACGCGCGGCCACGGTAGATTCTCAGCTTTCCGTCGATCCACTCGAGAATGGCGCTGTCGCCGGTGGCATCGGAGAGCGTCAGATGCAGTGGCGCGAGGCTGCCGGGACGGCCGGGCACCTCGCCGCTCACGACCTGCACAGGATGAGCACGCGTGTATTCAACCGCTTCCGAGACCGTCGCGAACTGATCGAGGTAGAATTGCGCCCAGATCGAGAGCGACATGCGGGGCGTTGTCCCGTCGTCCTCCGGGAATTGCGTCGCGTTGAGCCATAGCAGGCTGGCGTTGAGCCCAGCCTCGTTCATGCCGTCGACCGTCGAGATATCATAACCGGAGACGGCTAGGCTGCCGTATTTCGATGTCCATTCGACCGAACGCGAACCGGCGGCTCCGCTGCGTTTCATTCCACGGGGAAAGACCCAGAAATTGCTGACCATCGGATCCTTGAAGTCCATGTTGCGACCCGTCAGAGTCCGCCCTTCAGGCCCAAGATAGACAACCCGCGTGCAGGCCTGCGTCTCGGCGGTCAGCAGCGCTGCGGCGGTGGTCAGGGCGACGAGAATGCGAGTGAATGGAGGCATGTTGAACACTAGGCCTTGTACTCAGTTTTTCTTAGACGCGGGCCTCGAACAGTGACTCACGCTTCCAAACAGCGGAGCTTGGATCATGGGACGTTACGATCTCACGGAGTTCGAGTGGAGCGTCATTGAGCCGTTGATACCGATGGATCGGCGCGGGCCGAAGCCGCAGAACAATCGCCAGATCATCAACGGCATGTTCTACATCCTGCGAACCGGCTCGCCACTTCCGACTTGTCCATCCCGCCGAACTCATCCCATTCGCCGCTCCAGCCACAGTGCGCCCGCGATCAGCACCAGATAGCGCCCACCCTTGGCGAGCGCCACCATGACGACGAATCGCCAGAGAGGTTCGCGCAGGATACCGGCAACCACGGTCAGCGGATCGCCGATGATGGGCACCCAGGAAGCCAGCAGGCTCCAACGGCCCCAGCGGCTATACCACCGGGTCGCCTGTTCCAGGCGGGCTGGTGAAGCCGGGAACCAGCGGCGGCCCGCAGAATGACTGAAGGTGCGGCCGAGCGCCCAGTTGATCACCGAGCCGAGCACGTTGCCGACCGTCGCCACCAGCCAGAGCAGCCAGACCGGATGCGATCCCGACAGAACAAGGGTGACCAGGACTGCTTCGGATTGTGCGGGCAGCAGTGTCGCTGCCACCAGCGCGGCCGTGAAGAGGCCGATGAGGGCAGTCACGTCAGGCGCTCATTGGCCAGCGGCGGTGCAGGTCGTCCACAATCAGGATGTGGCGGTGGCGCTGCACGCCATGTTCCCGCAGGTGGGGATGATCGGGCGGCAGGTCCGGATGATCATGCAGGACGACGCTCGGATCGCCGGCAGGCCAGAGGCGAAACGCCAGCAGCACGCCGCCAAGGCCGATCACCGACATGACGGCGAAGGTCACGGGCAGCCCGATCGCTGCGCCAAGCCGCCCGGCCAGAGGATAGGTGATCAGCCAGCAGGCATGGCTCAACGCGAACTGCGCGGCGAAGATGGCGGGGCGATCCTCGGCATGGGCGGAGCGGCGCAGCAGGCGGCCCGAGGGCGTCTGTGCTACTGAGAAGCCGAAGCCAATGAGGAACCATAGCGGCAGCAGCACCACAAAAGAGGGAACCAGCGCCCCGAAGCCCGTGCTCACGACCAGCAGCGCCGCGCCGGCAATCATCACTGGCCGGTCAGGGATCTCATCCAGCAGTTTCGGCAGCAGGAGTGCCGCGACCATGGAGCCGCCTCCAAACGCCGCCAGCGCCCACGCGACCTCTGCTTCCCCAAGGGCGAAACCCGCTTTCACAATGACCACTGTGTTCACGATCACCATCGATCCCGCCGCCGCAACGGCGAGATTGATGGCCAGCAGGCCCCTGAGACGTGGCGTGGCGAGATAAATGCGAATGCCGCGAGTGGTGCGGTCCCAGATGTCGCGCTGTGTGCTGGGCGTGGGGCCTGGCAGGGTCACGCTGATCACCAGCGCGGCCGAGGCGAGAAAACCGACGATCGTTCCCGCAAACAGGTTATGGAAGTTGATCACCGTCAGCAGCGCCGCCGCCAGCATCGGCGAGATCAGGCTTTCGAGATCGTAGGCGAGGCGCGAAAGCGACAGGGCGCGGGTGTAGTCCTCCTCTTCCGGCAGGATATCGGGAATGACCGCCTGGAAGGTCGGGGTGAAACCTGCCGAGGCAGCCTGCAGCACGAAGATCAGCAGGTAGATCTGCCAGATCTCGGTGACAAACGGCAGAAACAGCGCGATCACCGCACGCACCACATCCAGTCCGACCAGAACCGCGCGGCGCGGCAGCCGATCGACCAGGGCCTGCGCAACGGGTGCGATGCCGACATAGGCGATCATCTTGATCGCAAGCGCCGTACCCAGCACCGCGCCGGCATTGGCGCCTGCAAGGTCATAGGCCAAGAGACCAAGCGCGACCGTCATCAGGCCGGTGCCGATCAGCGAGATCACCTGCGCGGCGAACAGGTGGCGATAGGTGCGGTTCTTCAGGACGCCAAGCATCTAGCCTCAAAGTAGTTTTGCCAGAGCCTTCATCTCGGCCAGAACCTCGCTGGCGTCGTGATTTAGGCAATGGTCGATATGATCGTGGATCAGCACCCGCTTGGCCGCCGTCACCGCGCTTTCGACCGCCGCGAGCTGGCGTGCAATGTCGAGGCAGGGCGCGCCGCCTTCAATCATCCCGATGACATGACGCAAATGCCCTTCGGCCCGTTTCAGCCGCTTGACCAGATCGGGATGGCTCGCATGTTTTTGCGTGTCCGAGATGAAGAACAGTTATCCCCCCATGGAGGATGCAGGCAAGAAAAAACGATGCCTGTCATTGTACAAGTTGCGGACCTGTTGCACCGGGCGGCCGCGGGATGAGCATCCGCGATGCCGCAAGTGCTGGCACTTCCATCGCAACACGTCGCAATGCCTATGGAACCAGACGCCGCGATCCTCCGGCCGCGCGTTTTGACTGTTGTTTTTGGCCGGACAAAATGCGAGCTTGAGGCCCTGCCAGAACTGATTTTCTCTGCGCGGAAGGTCCAGCGGGCCCCCAACGATAACAGAGACAAGCCGGAAGCAACCGGCGCCGCGACATGATCGAATTACGGGAGATGATCTTGAGGAGGATACGGATGTTTGGAAGCCTAGGTCGCAGATCGGCCCTTGCAGGCTTGGCCGGTGCGTTGACGCTGGTCCTGGCAGGCGGCGCAGCACACGCCGACGAAAAGGCGCTGTATGAAGCCGCCAAGAAGGAAGGTGAGGTCAACTGGTACACCGGCCTGATCCAGAACCAGGTGGTCCGCCCCGTCGTCGCAGGCTTCGAGAAGAAATACCCAGGCATCCGGGTCAACGTCACCGGTGGCCGCCAGACCGAACTCAACCTCAAGATCGTCAACGAGGCCAAGGCCGGCAGGCTGCAGGCGGACATGACCGAAGGCTCGACGGTCGTCCAGACCTTGAAGCCGCTCGGCATCGTCGAGCCCTATTTCCCGGAAGCGGCAAAGAACATCCCTGGCGAGTACAAGGACCCGGAAGGGTATTGGCGCGCCATCGTGCTGTACTTCCTCGTCCCGGCCATCAACACCGAGATGGTGAAGCCCGCCGACGAGCCGAAGACGCTGGATGATCTGTTGAACCCGCGTTGGAAGGGCAAGATGGCCTGGTCGGCCGAAATGACGATCGGTGGACCTCCCGGGTTCATTGCTGCCGTGCTCAAGGTCGAGGGTGAGGAAAAGGGGCGCGAGTACCTGAAGAAACTCGCCGCCCAGCAGATCAAGACGGTGCCGTCCAATCCGCGCGTCGTGCTGGATCAGGTCATTGCAGGCCAGTATCCGCTTGCCCTCATCACCTACAACCATCACTCGGTCATCAGCGCGGGCAAGGGCGCACCGGTGAAATGGCTGAAGGTCAATCCCGCCGTCGGCGCCATGTCCATGAGCGTGCTGTTGAAGGGGCCGCATCCCAATGCCGCCAAGCTGCTCATCAACTACCTGATCTCGGCTGATGGCGCGAAGGTCATTCGCGACGCCAACTACATTCCGTCCAATCCCGATGTGCCGCCGAAAGACCCGGACCTTCTCCCCCAGGTCGGGAAGTTCCAGGCGGTGACACCTTCGCCGGACGAGATCGAGAAGAACATCCAGAAGTGGATCGGCATCTATAAAGAGTACTTCCAGTGACAAACGTCACGACCGGAACCGGGACCGCCGCGGCACCTGTGTCGCGGCGGTCCGGCGGTGGGACCTGGCGCGGGGCGGGCCTGGAATCGTGGCTGGCGCCAAGCATTGTCATCGCCATCCTGCTCATCCTGGTCGTCCCGCCGATCCTGGTGCTGATCCAGACGAGTCTGACGGCGGATACCAACGATCTGTCGCAAGGCGCCTTCACGCTGCACCACTTCACGGCGCTGTTCGACAATCCACGTCTCTACGAAAGCGCCTGGAACTCGATCGTCTTTTCAGCCTCGTCGACCATCCTGTCGATCCTGTTCGGCGGCATGCTGGCCTGGGTCGTGGTGCGCACCAACGCCCCCTTCGGAACGCTGGCCTACATCACGGCTGTCGTGTCCCTCGGCACGCCCTACCTCCTGCACGTTGCAGCCTGGACCTTCCTGCTCGGCCGCGCCGGCCCGTTCAACGAGGCCTGGCGCAGTCTCAGTGGCTCCAGCGGCCTGCTGTTCGACGTCTATTCCATGTGGGGAATGATCCTCATCCAGGGCATGTTGTGGTCGCCACTGGTCTTCCTGCTCATGTCGGCGGTCTTCCGCCGCTCGAACGCGGAGATGGAGGAAGCCGCCCGCATGAGTGGCGCATCCATTGCCGCAACCGTCTGGCACATTTCGTTCCGTCTGGCCTGGCCCGCGATCACCGGCATGGCCCTGTTCGTCTTCATCCGCAATCTGGAATCGTTCGATGCCCCGGTGCTGATCGGTGGCCCCGCCAAGATCTATGTGCTGACCACCGACATCTACCTCGCCATGACCGAGATGCCGCCGCGGATGGGACACGCGACCGCGTTCTCGCTCATCCTGATTGCGCTCGTGTCGGTGGCCCTGGTCTTCTACAGCCGCTTTGCCAAGAACGCCGACCGTTACGCCAGCGTGACGGGAAAAGGCTATCGCCCGCGGCCCTTCGATCTCGGACGATGGCGCTGGTGCGGCGGTGCGGTGGTCATTGCCAATTTCGTGTTCGTTCTGATGCTGCCCCTGCTGGCATCGCTGTGGATCTCGCTGATGCCGTTCGCACGGCCCATCCGCGCGTCGGCCTTGAAGCTGATGACGCTGGAAAACTACCAGATCGTGCTGTCTGATCACCGCTACATTGATCTTGCGCTCAATACCATCATCGTTGCCGCGGGTGCTGCGACGGCGGTCATGGCGCTTGCGTTGCTGGCCGGGTGGCTGGTTGTCCGCCGCTGGCCGGGTGGCAGGCTCATCGAGCAGCTCATGAACATCCCGATCGTGTTTCCGGGCATCGTGGTGGGTGTGGCGCTGCTGATCCTGGCGCTACGCCTGCCGATCCCCCTTTACGGTACGCTCGCCATTATCATCGTGGCCTTCGTCATCCGCTTCCTGCCCTATGGCATGCGCTACACGCACAGCGGCGTCATGCAGATCCATCGCGAGCTTGAAGAGGCCGCCGGGGTCTCCGGCGCGGGGCAGGTCACCATCCTGCGCCGGGTCGTCTTCCCCTTGCTCATCCCCGCGCTCCTTTCTGGCTGGCTCTTCATCTTCCTTATCGGCGCCAACGAACTGTCGATGTCGGTTCTGCTTTCTGGTCCCCAGACCCAGGTCATGTCGGTCGCCATGCTTGACCAGTGGTCGAGTGGCCAGAGTGTCGAGGTGTTCGCCCTTGGCATGTGCTGGAGCCTTTTCATGACGGTGTGTGCGCTCGTCTTCTACGCATTTGCCCGGCAGTCGATCGCCG
>JBKDZY010000022.1:0-26397 GCA_047971765.1 Hyphomicrobiaceae bacterium
TTTTGAAATACTATCGCATCGCAGTTTATAACTCATCTAATTTTTAATTACTCTTATTTTATGGAGCTCTCATGATTTTTCTGCGCTACATTGCAATTCAACACTACTATTTTCTTTTAATATTATTATCTTATCGTATTTCTGGAAATATTCTCCTTAGTATTTTATCTCTTATACTTCACTGGCGCGCGGCGCCGTCGATCATCGGGATTGTCCAATTCAGCGCTCGTCTTGCCACATGTTCCGGCGAGCCTGCGAACATTGCGGTTCACAAGTCTATCCAGTCGTCCGGTGCAGGGCCGTTCGCGCCAGGCGTTGCGTCATGGGCCGCCGAACCCATCCCGCTGCGCGGCGGTATGTCTCAGGTATGACCGCTCATCACGCGGACCATTCCACAAGCCACATCAATGCGGAAGCTTCAGGGTTGAAGCCTCCGCAATCATGGATCTGGCCAGGCGATGGCCTTGGTCAAGGTGCGCGCTGCTCAACAAGGCGCACGATGTCGGCCATGATGGTGTTGATCTCGTAGTCCTTCGGGCTGTAGACGGCTGCCACGCCGAGCCCCTTCAGCACGTCGATATCGGCCGTGGGGATGATGCCTCCCACGACGACCGGCACATCCATCATGCCTTCCGTCTTCATCCGGCTCATGACGTCGCGCACGAGCGGAACGTGACTGCCCGACAGGATGGACAGGCCGATCACATGGACGCTCTCGTCCACGGCCGCGCGGACGATCTGGGCCGGTGTCAGGCGGATGCCCTCGTAGACCACCTCCATGCCGCAATCGCGCGCACGAACGGCGATCTGCTCGGCGCCATTGGAGTGGCCGTCCAGGCCGGGCTTGCCGATCAGGATCTTGATGCGGCGGCCAAGCTTGTCGGAGATTCCATCGACATTCCGGCGCACGGCAGCGAGTGCATCGCGGTTCGCCGCGCGCGCCTCGCCGACGCCTGTGGGTGCGCGATATTCACCGAAGACGCGACGCAGCGTCTCGCCCCATTCTCCCGTTGTGACGCCGGCCTTGGCACAACGGATCGAGGGTTCCATGACGTTGATGCCGTCACGCGCCGCGCGCTCGAGTTCGGCAAGTGCCGCATCGACCGCCGCCTGGTCACGGGCCTGCCGCCAGGCGACCAGCCCCTCGACCGCCTCCTTCTCGACGCCCTCGTCAACGGTGAGAATGGCGCCATCGCCGGCAACCAGCGGTGACGGTTCCGTTTCGACCCAGCGGTTGACGCCGACGACGACCTGCTCTCCCGCCTCGATACGGGCAACACGGTCGCTGTTCGATTCCACCAGCCGCCGCTTCATGTAGTCGATGGCCGAGAACGCGCCGCCCATCTTCTCGATCTTTTCGAGTTCGGCGCTGGCCTCGGCCTTGAGCTCGGCTACCTTGGCTTCCATGGCTGTCGATCCGGCAAAGATGTCCGGATAGTCGAGCAGGTCGGTCTCATAGGCCAGTACCTGCTGCATACGCAGCGACCACTGCTGGTCCCAGGGGCGCGGCAGGCCCAGTGCCTCGTTCCAGGCCGGAAGCTGGACAGCGCGGGCACGGGCATCGCGGGACAGCGTGACCGCCAACATCTCGAGCAGGATGCGGTAGACGTTGTTCTCCGGTTGCGGTTCGGTCAGCCCCAGCGAATTGACCTGGACGCCATAGCGGAAGCGGCGCAACCTGGCATCGGTGACGCCATACCGTTCAGCGCAGATCTCATCCCACAGCTCGGTGAAAGCGCGCATCTTGGCGATCTCGGTGATGAACTTGAGACCGGCGTTGACGAAGAACGAGATGCGGCCGACGACGGCTGGAAAATCTGCGGCGGGCACCTCGCCCGAGTTGCGCACCGTATCCAGCACGGCGATCGCGGTCGCCAGTGCAAACGCCAGTTCCTCCACCGGCGTCGCACCCGCTTCCTGCAGGTGGTAGGAGCAGACGTTGGTGGGGTTCCACTTCGGGATCTCGCGGTAGGAGAACGTGATCGTATCCTGGATCAGCCGCAGCGAGGGCTCGGGCGGGAACACATAGGTGCCGCGCGAAAGGTATTCCTTGATGATGTCATTCTGGATGGTGCCGGTCAGCCTGGCGCGCGGCACGCCCTGCTCATCCGCGACCGCCACATAGAGCGCCAGCAGCCAGGCCGCCGTGGCGTTGATGGTCATGGAGGTATTCATTTCACCGAGCGGGATCTGGTCCAGCAGGGTCCGCATGTCACCAATATGGGCCACCGGCACGCCAACCTTGCCGACCTCGCCACCGGCCAGGACATGGTCGGGATCATACCCCGCCTGGGTGGGCAAGTCGAAGGCGATGGACAGCCCGGTCTGGCCTTTCGCCAGATTGGCGCGATAGAGCGCATTCGACTTGGCAGCCGTTGAATGGCCCGAATAGGTTCTGAAAATCCAGGGCTTATCGCGATTGGATATCGCTGACATCGGTGGCTCCGGTGATCGTGCGGCCAAGCCGAAGGTCAGCACGCCGCGGGTCATTGTTGCGGCGCAGTATGCCTTTTTTGCACCGCGGCGACAATTGAATCATCGCGAGGCGCGCCTGTCGCGGGGTTATCGGCTTCGGCTGAAGATGGCCGGGACGGCAAGAAGCACAAGGCCTGCAACGCACATGCCGATGGTCGAGGCAAGAAACATGTATTGCAACCGGGAGCCGACGATATTCCAGTTTTCCACCATCGTGGTCGGGTATTCCGCGCCCTGCGGCATCGCATCGTGGTAGCCGAGCGCATTGGCGGCATCGCAGCCCAACACCGCGCCCGCCAACAGCACCAGAAAACTGAGGATGAGCGACATTTCGCTGTCCAGCATACGGCGCATCAACCACGCGCCAAGCGCCGCCATGACACTCATCATGATGAGTGAGATCGGGTCGCTTCCAAGCGCCTTTGCGAGAGAAAACAGAATATTCATGGCCAGACAGGTAAAAGTCGTTCAAAACCAACTCAAGTTAAGTTTGACGATATTTCCCTTAAAAGGGGTGTACGGTCGATTGCCGCGGCGCGCCCGATGCGTGCCAAGATCAGAGAAACGTTCAGTTCATTTTTGATCAGACGCAGCCTTGCGACCAAGCCGCACATGACTGCGGAACAGTCGCCGGATTGTGCACATCTGCCCGCCTCAAACCGATTTTGCGCTTGCACAACCTTTTTGCGTCGCAATAAAATCGTATTGCATTGCCGCAATAACATAAGGCCGAGAGCATGACGCCACCATCATCCGTTGCCGAAAAGCCCGGCCTTAGGCCTGTGGACTCCGTTCCGACCAAGGATCTCTATGAAATCGGAGAGATTCCGCCGCTCGGGCATGTGCCTTCCAAGATGTACGCCTGGGCCATCCGCGAAGAGCGCCATGGCGAACCTGATACGGCCATGCAGGTGGAAGTGGTGCCGACGTGGGAACTGGATAGCCACGACGTACTCATTCTCGTCATGGCCGCGGGCGTCAACTACAACGGCGTGTGGGCCGCGCTTGGCACTCCGATCTCTCCCATTCGCGATGTGCACAAGAACCCGTTCCATGTCGCAGGGTCCGATGCTGCGGGCATCGTCTGGGCTGTCGGTTCGAAAGTGAAACGATGGAAGGTCGGCGACGAGGTTGTCGTCCACTGCAACCAGGACGACGGCGACGACGAGGAATGCAATGGCGGCGATCCGATGTTCTCGCCATCGCAGCGGATCTGGGGCTATGAGACCCCCGACGGGTCGTTCGCCCAGTTCGCACGAGTCCAGGACCGCCAGCTGCTGCCGCGCCCGCGGCACCTGACCTGGGAAGAGAGCGCCTGCTACACGCTGACCTTGGCGACCGCCTACCGAATGCTGTTCGGGCACCGGCCGCATACGCTGAAGCCCGCGCAGAACGTGCTGGTGTGGGGCGCCTCGGGCGGGCTCGGCTCGTTCGCCGTACAGCTATGTGCGACAGCGGGCGCCAATGCCATCGGTGTCGTCTCCGAGGACGACAAGATTGATTTCGTCCGCCAGCTCGGCGCCAAGGGCGTGATCAACCGCAAGAAATTCAACTGCTGGGGGCAGCTCCCGAAGGTCAACACGCCGGAATACGCGGCGTGGATGAAGGAGATGCGCGGCTTCGGCAAGGCGATCTGGGAGATCACCGGCAAGGGTGTCAATCCGGACATCGTGTTCGAGCATCCGGGCGAGGCCACATTCCCGGTTTCCGTGCAGGTGGTGAAGCGCGGTGGCATGGTCGTCATCTGCGCCGGCACCACGGGCTACAACCTGACCATGGATGCCCGCTATCTGTGGATGCACCAGAAGCGCGTGCAGGGCAGCCATTTCGCCAACCTGCTGCAGGCGACACAGGCGAACAAGCTCGTCATCGACCGCCGCATCGACCCATGCATGAGCGAAGTGTTCTCGTGGGAGCAGATCCCCAAAGCCCACATGCGGATGCTGAAGAACCAGCACAAGCCGGGCAACATGGCGGTTCTCGTCAATGCGCCGAGCACCGGGATGCGGACATTCGAGGACGTGCAGGAAGCCTCGACGGCCAAATTCGGCTGATCCGAGCCAGAATCAGATCCACGATCCAGGCGGGCCATGCTGCACAGTGTGGCCCGTTTCGTTTGCGCTTGTTCATGGCGCTCGTCTACTACCGGCGCCTGCCGGCCACGGCAGCCTGGTCTATGTCGTCCGTGGGGGCCGATGCCAGTTCGGCCAGGGTGACCGGCTTGACCGGTGGCCTCAGACGGAAATAACCGACATCGCCGGGCAACACGCCCCGCCGGGTGGCGAGGATCTCGGTCACACTCAATCCGCACAGCCGCCCCTGGCATGGCCCCATGCCGCACCGTGTGTAGCTCTTGAGTTGCGCGGGGCCGAGACAGCCGAGATCGGCCGCGGCCTCGACCTCCCGCGCCGTCACTTCCTCGCAACGGCAGACGACGGTGTCACCAGTCGGGATGCGAAACGCTTCGGCGGGACGGGACAGCCGATCGACAAACCGGCGCACGCGCTGCCTGCGGGCAATGCTCTTCTGCAGGCGGCGGATCGCGAACACATCACTGGCACCTGGCCGCAGGCTTTCCAGGACGCCGATGGCGGCCAGCTCGCCACGGTCCACGGCAGCTTCCCAGCCGGCAATTCCGGCGCCGTCTCCGGCAATCCAGATGCGCTCACAGGGCGTGCGTCCCATGCCATCGACCTCCGGCACGAACGCGAGCCCCGCATCGTCCCAGACGTGAGGGACGCCGGCTGCCATGGCGAGATTGCATTGTGGCACCACGCCCTGGTGCAGGAGGACGGTATCGGCGGCGCAGTGCTCATCACGTCCGCCACGGGAATAGCGCAGGGTCTCGGCCTTGCCGTCGCCTTCAATCGCAAGGCTTTCGATACCGGAGACCACCGGTACGGTGCGGCGCACGCGGGCGACCAGGGCCAGGCCTTTCGCGAGCAGCGAGGAGGCCATGAAGGCCGGCGCGTGGGCGAGCGCGTCCTTGCGCGCCGACACGTCGGTGGTATCGAGGATGCGATCAATGTGACCGCCAGCCCGAAGCACCTGGGCCGCGTAGAGCCAGATCAACGGACCGGTTCCGGCAATCACCATGCGTCCCTGCGGCAGCAGACCGGACGCCTTGAGCACCGTCTGGGCTCCTCCCACGGTCATGACACCGGGCAGGGTCCACCCGGGCACGGGGAAGGGCCGCTCCATCGCACCGGTTGCGATCACCACATGACGCGCCGCAACCGCGCGCGATACACCGCCCGACGACAGGTTGGCGGTTGCGGTTTCGTCGAGGCTCCAGACCGTCGTCTGCGGCAGATAGGTGGCACCCGATGCCAGAAATGCCTGGGCGGCATCGAAACCGGTCCAGTAGTCGGCCCCCAGAACCGGGCGATTTCCGACCGGCGTACTGGTCACCGCCCGCCAGACCTGACCGCCGGGACCGGCACCCTCATCGGCCACCACTGTCGTCAACCCCGCTGCCGCCAGCGTCGTTGCTGCCGCCATGCCGGCCGGACCTGCGCCGATCACCAGGACGTCGACTTGCGGCGGAACCTGTTCGAGCCTGTTCACCGGCCAGCCTCCCTTCGACCCTGCTGCGTCTCGATCACCATGCCCTCGCGTACGGGCACCATGCAGGACTGGCGGTTGCCGACACCATCAATCGTCACCAGGCATTCAAAGCATACGCCCATGAAGCAGTAGGGCGCGCGCGGGGCCAGGGTGACCGGATGGCGGCGGACGTGGTCCTTTCCGGCGGCCAGGAGTGTGGCAGCCACACTATCGTTTTCCGAGACCTCGAGTGCCGCCCCGTCCACGATGACGGTGACACGCCGGCCGACAGCTTCAGGCATCCGTTTGAGCATCGAACCTCCTGGCTGAAAAAGGTCGAAGGTGCGGCTCGTAGGCGCCCCTGGCGACCATCGGACCCACGTCGAGCGCATGATTGGCGGCCAGAGTCACGCCGGAATGACAGGTTGCGAGAAATGCACCCGGCGCCACAATCGATTGATCATAAATGGGAAAGCCATCCTGCGTCATAACGCGGATGGCGGACCAGGTGCGGATGACATTGAGGTTCGCGAGTTTCGGGAAGTAGCGCACGGCGCGGGCTGCCATGAGCCCGCTGATGCCGACCCGGTTTCCTGCCGGATCGGTGGTCTCCTCGCGGCTATCCCCAATCATGACCGTGCCTTCATCCGTCTGGCGGACATTGACAATTGGATAGCCCAGGAAGGGCGCGATGCGCTCCGTCACGATGATCTGGCCGCGCTCAGGCAACATCGGCGCCTTCAAGCCGACCATCGGGGCGAGATGCTGGGTGGCGTTGCCGGCTGCCAGCACCACCTTGCCAGCCTCGAGATAGCGGCCACTACTGCCAAGGCGAAAGCCGCCGCGGCCCTGGGCAATATAGTCAACCCGATGACCCGGCAGATAGCGCACGCCCATCTGGCTGAGGCCGGTATGGAGCGCCAGCAGCAGCTTTTGCGAATTCACATGGCCATCAAGCGGACAATAGCTGGCGCCGACCACCTCGGGGCCCACGTCCGGCAGCATCTTCTTCACTTCGGAAGCGGACAGGATGCGGGTCTCGTAGCCGACCATGCCGGGCTGGTTGTGCAGACGCATCAGAGTCTGGCGGCGGGTCTCAAGCTCCTCTTCCGACAGTGCCAGATGGAAACCGCCCGGGCGCTGGAAATGCACCTCGATGCCCGTCTGCGCGCGCACATCCTCGGCAAAGGCCGCCCACTGGTTGGACGACCGCACCGTCCATCCCGCGTACTCGGCCATGCCCAGGCCCTTGGACTGCACCCAGACCAGCGCAAAATTGCCGCGTGACGCCCGCTTTGCCGTGTCACCCTCGTCCAGCACGACGACCCGCTGGCCGGCCCGCGCGACACCCCAGGCCACTGCCGCACCAACGAGCCCGCCACCGACAATCGCGACGTCGCACTCTCCGAGACCGGTCTCCGCCTTCCTAGCCGCCATGGCGTCGCCGCCTCCAGTTCCGCATAGCTCGCTACGCCTCCACTCCGGCGAACCCTTGACCTTCACAGGGTCCCCAGTTTGGCTGACCGCACGTCAATGTCGAGATGCCTGCGCCGTTCCGACTGTAGCAATATTTCTTCCCCACCGTAAAAGACCCGCGCGGTTTCGAGGGCGTACGGTTGCAACCGAGGCCACAAGGCGCAACGCTTCAATTCGACCGCGATCAAGCCCAAGGAGCTTCCCACCCATGACCGGACTTCCCGAATACGAGATCCACGCCATCCGCTATGCCCGGCGGGACGGCTGGCGCCGCGATCACTTCATCGGCGGCGATCCACACGAACTGCCGATGGCGATGGATTATTTCGTCTGGGTCATCACGGGACCGGCGGGCGCCATCGTCATGGACCTCGGATTCACCGCCGACATGGCCAGGCAGCGCAAGCGGGAGTTCCTGCGTTGCCCCATCGAAAGCCTGAAACTCGTCGGGGTGGATGCGCGCGACGTCGATGACGTGATCGTCAGCCACATGCACTACGATCACGCCGGCAATCTGGACAAGTTTCCCAAGGCACGGTTCCACATCCAGGCGCGCGAGATGGCCTATGCGACCGGCAAGTACATGCGCTATCCGAAGCCCGGCCACAGCTACCATGTGGAGGATGTGTGCGACATGGTACGGCTCAACTTCAAAGGGCGCGTGGAAATGCACGAGGGCATGGTCGAAATCGCGCCCGGCATCACGCTGCATCCGGCGCCTGGACATGCGGACGGGCTGCAGGTTGCGCGCGTGCACACCAGGCGGGGCTGGGTGGTGCTGGCATCGGATGCCACGCACTACTACGAGAACTTCCTGCTGAACCGGCCGTTCTCGACCGCCTTCCACATCGGCGAAATGCTGGATGCCTACCGCACGCTGGAGCGGCTGGCCCCCACAGCGCGCCACATCATTCCAGGACATGACCCGCACGTGATGCTGGAGTACGAACCGCCGAAGCCTGCCCTGCATGGGGCGGTGGTCCGTCTTGATGTCGCGCCCACCGGGCCTGCCCCGTCGTTCCCCAACGCAGGCGGCGGGCATTAACCCGGCTCCGGCAAAGCCTCGGTCGGTCCGGATTGTTTGCGCGCCGCGCCGGGCCGCAGTCACGGCAGCCTGAGCGTTTCTCCTCAAAGTGGAAACGCTCACATGCCAGCCGCCGCCAGCCGCTTCAGCGCGCGCACCGAGCGCAACGTCGCGCCCGGCTGCTCGTCCGGCACATGGGTTTCGACGACAAACGTCATGTCGCGCTGGCGGGCGGCGGCATAGAGCGGCGGCAGCAGCGCTGCAAAGGGCACGTCGCCTTCTCCCAGGGCGACCATGCGCCGCCTGGTTGCGCTCCAGTCCTTGAAATGGCTTTGCGAGACGAAGGGCGCGATGGTCTCGACCTCGGCGACCGTGGCCTGGGCGACCCGCCAGCCGTTGGTGATGTCGAGCAGTGCGCGCAACCGCGGGTGCCGCCAGTGCTGCATGCCTGCGGTCAACTCCGAAACGGTGTGCAGATTGCAGACGCTCTCGTTCTCGACGTGGATGATGACGTCGTGGCGCTCGGCGAGCCGGATGAGCTTCTCGTAGTCGGTGTCGAGGTCGGCGGGCTTGAAGCCATCGTATTTCAACAGAGAGAACACACGGATGTTCCCGGTGCCGAGCACCTCGGCCGCCCGGAAGGCATCGTCGTAGAGCTGGTCGTTGGTGCGGCCGGCGCGATCGAAGCCAAACTGGTCTCCCATGTGATCGGCGCGCAATCCAGGCGCCGGCCATTTCAGCAACGGCGTCGCCAAGGTGCCGACCTTGAGCCCCGCATCCTTGATTTTTTGCGCTGCGGCGCGCTGCTGAGCGCCATCAAGGGACATGAAATTCACGCCACCGATGGAGCGCACATCGACCAGCGGGAGACCTTCATCGAGCGCCATGCGCAAACCGGATTCGAGATCTGGCGCGACTTCATCTGTAATCACAGACACGGCAATGGGCATCGGACACTCCCTAGCTCTGGTGTTTGTGGCGATCTCCCTGGGACGATGGCTGCGCGACCTGCTGGTTCTCGTCCACGGCCGGAACAGTCAGCGGGTCGGCCGTCTCTTCAGCGTTGCGCATGTCGCCTGGGCCTGCATTTTCCGCCTCTGGCCGGACGGCGTCGCGTTGCGCTCCAGCTTCCAGGCCTTGGCTTTCAGGTACCCCAGAATCGGGCTCTTGTGCCGGCTTGCCGAGCCGGTCCCACTCCGCGACCTCGGCATCGGACAGGAAACCGCGGCCAACCTTGTAGGCCGTCTTCAAGCCGGGAGACGCCCAGACCGCGTCCGAGAAATCCTCGCAATAATCGTCAAGGCCGTCGATATGGCCGAAGATCGGATCTGTCTGCCAGAGTTTGCGCAGAGCCTTGTTGCGCAGCTCGTCCGGCACGCCAGATTGCATGAAGGGCGTGAAATCCGACTTTGCATCGAGCGCGTCGATGTCGATGGCCTTGACCTGTTCAAGAAAATCCGGCCGGTCCCCAGCCTTTGCCGGCTCGACAACGCTGCTAGGCGGTGATGCCTGACCGGCCGGTTGCGCGGGGGACGCCTGCTCCGTCTCCTGCTCGCCGCCGCCCCCGTCCGTACCGGTCTCGGTAGACGTGGCCGGCCCGTCAGCCGGTTTCCGGGGCGGTGTCCGTTTGAGGCGCGACCAGCGCGACAGGAATGGCTCGTCGGCGTCCCTCATCTGTCGTCTCCCTCGCTGCCCTTCGCCTTCCCGGGGTTCTGCCGCTGCCTGAGCTCGAAAATCGGCTCCTGGCCGAACTGATGCGGCTCCTCACGCATGTAGTTCCGGCGTTTGCGCTTGATGAACTTCTCCTCGACATGGTGCGCCTCGACAAAGGCCGCGATGAGGGGCACCAACGCTTCCGGCAACTCGACCGGACCGATGATCTCATCATCATTGGCCCCGTAGGCGTAGGCCTCGGTCAACGATGCGGTCACGAGTTCAAGCGCAACGGGGTGCTCGCCGCCGTCGGTTCGCCGCAGCACCACGAAGAGCTGAGGTTTTTCAGCGGAAAGATTATCCAGATAGCTCGCAGCTTCATTCCGATGGAGTTGCAGCTTCAATGCTCCAACATAGTAGAGTTCGTCCGTCTCCTGCGCGCCGAGACTGCTCCATGCGGACGTCGCCGGATCCGGAAACAGGACGCTGGCCGGTCTCCAGGCGGTCTCCTCCCACGGGCCATCCACGGCCTCCCGGAGCACCACCACGCCGACGACAATGTCTTCAGGCTGGACCACGTCCTTTCGGCTCCCGATTGTGATAGCATCAACGCGCTGCTAAGCCTCTGACACATTGGCGCAAGCGCGCCTTGACAGCAACCCTGGGCAGGCGGCTCGCAACGAGCGTTCAAGGACACTGAAATGGCCAACAAGGTTCACCGTGAACTTCTGGTTTGTGATTGCCGGGGAACCATGACCATCGACGCCGCACTGCTGAACAAGGTGTTGCATCCGGATGCCCCGCTTCGGGTCCACCACGAGCTGTGCCGGAGCGAGATTGCCACGTTCGAGACTGCGCTGGCCCGAGGCAGGCCTCTTTGTGTCGCCTGCACGCAGGAGGCTCCGCTGTTCCAGGAGCTGGCCACGGCGGCCGATGCGCCGGACGACATGCTGCAGTTCGTCAATATCCGCGAGCGCGCCGGCTGGACCGACGAGCGTGCACAGACGAGCCCGAAAATTGCAGCGCTGCTGGCCTGCGCCAGGGTGGACGTGAAACCCGCCGGACTTTCGACGCTCGATTCCAATGGCGTCTGCCTCGTCTATGGCGCCGGGCAGCAGGCACTGGATGCTGCGCACGCACTTGCAAGCCAGTTGAGCGTTTCGGTGCTGCTGACCGATACCGGTGATGCGGTCCCACCCGACAGAGGTGATGTGCCGATCCATCTTGGCCGGATCAAGCAGGTCCGGGGGCATCTTGGCGCATTCGACGTGGTGGTGGATCGCTATGCGGCAATGCTTCCGTCGTCGCGCGATGTGCTGGCGTTCGCGCCGCCGCAGGATGGCGTCAGATCGACCTGTGACCTGATCCTGGATCTCACCGGCGACACGCCGCTCATGAGCGAGGCGGGGCGACGGGATGGGTACGTGCGCGCCGATCCGCGCCAGCCCCTGGCCGTTGCCAAGGCCGTTCTGTCGCTGACGGATCTCGTCGGGACGTTCGAAAAGCCGCTTTATATCGATTTCGACGAATGGATCTGCGCGCACGCCCGCAGCGGCAAGACCGGCTGCCGCCGCTGTCTCGACGCCTGTCCCATGGGGGCGATCGCACCCGGCGGCGACACGGTCGCCATCGACCCATTCATCTGTGCGGGATGCGGAAACTGCAGCTCCGTCTGCCCGACGGGCGCGGCCGCCTATGCGTTGCCGCGTCGCCAGGATCTCATCCGCCTCGGGCAGGTGCTGCTGGAAACGTATCGCGAAGCGGGAGGCACGGCGCCCACACTGCTGCTGCACGATGGACCGCATGGGACGCCGTTGCTTGCCGCGATGGCGCGGTTCGGACGTGGGCTGCCGCAGTCCGTCCTGCCTCTGGACGTGGGTGCGACGACGGCCATCGGCCATGAAACGCTGGCGGCCTGGCTGGCGGCTGGCGCGACGCGGATCGTGGTGCTGGTGTCGCCAGAGCGTCGGGACGAACTCACGGGCCTTGCACAACAGGCTGATCTTGTCGGGCACATGCTGGCCGCCCTCGGGCACGCCGACGCGCACGAGCGCGTGACACTCGCTGTCGAGAGCGACCCGGACGCGGTGCAGGGACTGCTGTGGGAGGCCAAGCCGCCTGGTGCACTCGCACAGCGCAGCATCGCCACGTCCGGCTCGAAACGGGAGACCGCACATCTGGCGTTTGCGGCGCTGCACGAGCGCGCACCACTCCAACCGGCAGAGATCAGCCTGCCGGACGGCGCACCCTATGGTCGCCTCCAACTCGATGCCGACAGATGCACGTTGTGCCTCGCCTGTGTCAGCGCCTGCCCGGCCGATGCGCTTTCCGACAACCCTTCGCGTCCCGAGCTGGCCTTCACGCAGACCGCCTGTGTCCAATGCGGCATCTGTGTCTCGACCTGCCCGGAACGGGCTATTCGCCTCGATCCCTGCTACGATTTCACACAAAAGGCGCTGGAGCCCGCCGTGTTGAAGAGCGAAGCTCCCTTTGCGTGCATCTCGTGCGGCAAGCCGTTCGGCTCCCGGTCGAGCATAAACCGGGTCATCGAGCGGCTCAGGGGGCACGCCATGTTCCAGGGCGACGACAAGCTCAAGCTGATCCAGATGTGCGACAACTGCCGTGTCATCAGCCTGGCACGCCAGAGTGACGATCCGTTCGCGGGGGGCGAGCGGCCACCGATCCGCACGACGGACGACTATCTTGACGCGCAAACCCGGGCCCGTGCAGCCGGACTGAAGCCGGAAGACTTCCTGGACGATTGATGGCGCGCAGTTGCGGCGCACACTGCCTGTGCCGCTGTCGCGGCCTGAGCGTTTCCATCTCCCGTGGAAACGCTTCAGGTTGTTTGCGCTCACGGACCGCACCGGCCTTCGTCCGGGTCCTGCGCGGGCGCGGCGCACACGCCGGGCCGCAGTCGCGGCCTGAGCGTTTCCACCTCCCGCGGAAACGCTTCAAAGGGTGTCCTTGAGCGGCAGGTTGGCAATGAGGTTCTGAGGTTTCATGCGCAGCTTGTTGCCTTCCGACATGGCGAGACCGAGGTAGATGGGCGCGCCACGCACGCGATCAAGCACCGGCAGTTCGGGTGCAAGCTGCATGCGGAACAATCCGACGATGCGCCGCAGGACATCCACCGCGACGTTTTCACCCCGGTAGAGCGCATTGAGGATTGCGTTCGACTCGCGATCCATGCCGATGTGCCAGCGCCAGTCATCATCCTGGATCTGTGCCAGGGGAGCCACGCGCACCTTGATCGACAAGAGGTGGCCCAGCCACTGCTCCACCACCCGCGCGAAGGCGTCGGGCGCAGGCAGGCCAAACCGGAAATCAATGACCGTGTCGAAGCTGTCCGACCGCTTCCAATAGAGCGTGGCTTTGTCGGCATCGAGCACATCGAGCGTCACCTTGCGCATCGGTGTGCCGGTTTCCGTCAAGAGTTGCGCCAGTCCGCTGCTGCCGGCCGCCCGCGACCGCATCTCGACGGTGTCCTCGTCAGCCAGAAGAACACGGCCATCCTGCAAGGCCACAGACTGCGTGCGGAAAAAGAGTTCCGCTGCCCGGAGCTGCATGGGATCTGTCACGTCCCGCAGCGCATTGCGCAGGATGAGATGTGCGAGCTGATCGAGAAACACCGGCGGCACGGCCACATCCTGCGCGCGCGCCAGCGTAAGATAGGCGCCTTCCAATGTCCCGGATGCGAGGAGCGTTCCCCGAAACGCCAAAAGAGCGCGATAATTGTCGGCTGCATCCGCATCGTCCAGCCGGGACAAGTCCACCTCGTCGACGGCCATGCGGGGCGCTGCAAGGAGCGCCTGATGCAGGGTCAGCTCATCGGGGCAGGAGGTTTCCACGGGGCGGATCTCGGGACGCAGGAGATAGGCGCGCAGGTAGTCATCCGTCGGCGCGAGCCAGCCATCGGCCTGCCGTTCGACCAGGGCCAGTCCTGCCGTCTGCCAGAAATCATGCACCGTCATCGTCTGCCCGCCACAGGCCCATGGTGTGCTGCACGCCTACGCGGCGTGCCAGAACGCGAAACTCCTCCGCGATATTGCCGTCTGCCGCCAGCGTGCGGCGCACCGTCAACAGCGCGCCAACCTCCAACGGTGCGCAAGTCTCCATCATGAACGCAATTTCGTCCGATGCGACGCTTTCGGCCTCAGCATGGCCTGGCGCGCCGAACTCCTGCATGAAATGCTTCACAAGCTGCGCGCGGATGGTGGCGGCGACAGGCTCATCGGCTGTCGCCACTGTCCCGAAGGTCGCGTGTCCGAGCGTCTCGCAGCCAAGGAAGCCATTGGCGAACGCCTGGCGCAGGCGGCCCTTCAACTGCGCCTTCTCGATGCCGAAAAACAGACCTGCACCGCTGACCAGCCACTCGCCCGGCTCGGCGGCGCGCTCGAACACACGGGTGTCGCTGTCATCGAAGCGGATGGCGCGCAGCAGTTTCATGCCTCGGCTCCGGGGGCGACATCAGCGGGCCATGTGCTTGTTCCAGGTGTGCCGTCGCCGGTGCGCCAAACGAGGGCGCAATCTTCCGCGAGGCCGGTGACCTGCACGGGAGCGTCATGGTCGGGAACACCCTGGCCCGCGGTGCGTGCGTGTGCGCGAAACAACCATTCACGGGCAACAGGTGTGAAACCTTCTTCCTGCCAGCGATCAAGCCAGGCGAGAAAATGCCGGGCGATGGCCGCCAACACATCCTCTGCCGCCAGGCTCTCGCCGCCCTCGTCCGCCAACGTCGTGCGCGAGAGATGCAAGCCGGGTTCGTCGGCAGCCCGTGTGCGCGCCAGGTTGAACCGGGCGCCAACCACCAGCCAATCCGGCACGCCATCAGCCATCGCTTCCGACTGGGCCAGCCGCACCACACCACCGGCTGCGCCGTTCAAGAGGATCGTTCCGGGCCAGACGTGCTCGACAGCGACCTTCGGCGGGAGCAGGACGCCGAGCGCCTCGGCGGCGGCCACCATCATCAAGGGCGCCAGTTGGCGGCAGGCCAGCCGTTGCACGTCCGGTTCGAGCACGATTGCCAATTCAATCCCGACAAGGCCTGAGGAGGCGTCCTCGTCCCGCGGCGAGAGCATGACATCGCTTGCCGAAAGCGTTCCTGCCCGCGCGCAGGCACAGGCCTGAGAAAAGGCTGGCTGCCCAGGCGCCGCCAGATGCGGAGTCAGGATGGGCGGCAGGTCCAGGCGCGCGGCTGCGCGGGGTGGTTCGACGGGTGGCACGGGTCCAATCCCGATCACAGACGCACGTTCTGGTGTTCCTGATAGACCGACTCGGACGACATGGTGAACCATCCCAGACCCAGCACCGCCACAGCGGTTGCAATTACCGCGACCAGCAGAACTCCCATCAAAAATGCCTTCATTTCGTTTCCACTCCGCGTTCTTCCCGAGCCGATGATCCTGCCGAAGGCCGTGTCGCTGCCTTCAGATATTCAATGAGCGCCTTGCGATGGCTGACATCGGTAATGCGCTGCAAGGGCATTTTCGAGCCGGGCGTAAACGTGTCCGGCCCCAGCGCGAACAACTTACCGATGGTGTCATCATTCCACACGATGCCGGAGCCCTTGAGGGCGTCGGAAAACGGATAGCCCGGGAGCGTCCCCGCGCGCCGGCCAAATACGCCGCCCAGACTTGGACCGGCACGGTTCCGGCCGTCACGTCCAAGCGTGTGGCACACACTGCATTTGCGCGCAAACTGACGCTCGCCCAGCGACACGCCTTCGCTGACCTGGAAGCGGCGAGGATAATCTCCGGCGGCCGGCTCAAACGCGGCGCGTGGGGAGATCTGCCAGCGCGTGGCGGCATCATCGAGACCGCCGAAATAGAGGGCTGCGCCGTGATCCACGAAGGCCATCGCCCACACCGGACCGAGGGGATTTGTGTAGGTTTCGAGCATGACGCCATCATCGGCCCGGAAGACATGAATGACGCCGCTGCTGTCGCCGGTGGCAACCAGGCCGGGCTGGGCCAGGGCGGCGGCGGCCAGAACGGGCCGCACATGCTGCGGGAGCCTGGTCTGCCCGTCCGGATGACGGGGGGCGACAATACCGATGGCGCCCGTCAGCGTGCCATAGAGCAGGCGGTCGGCCTTCTGCCCCGGCAGGCGGAGCAGGACGTTGATGCCCCACCCCTGTTTCAGCACCGTGGCGAGGCGGGCTCCATCCGCCGTGCGCCATGACACGATCGAACCGCCGTAGCTGGCGGTATAGACGGTCCTGCCATCGGACGAGAACTGCACGGCATTGACCGGGCCGGTATGCGATACCAGCTCGGGGCCAGCCTGCAGGGTTTCGAGCGACCACAGGCGTGCCGTGCGGTCCCAACTGGCGGTGACAGCCCAGCGGCCATCATCCGACACGGCGACGGCATTGATCTTGGCCTTGTGGCCCTTCAAGGCGGCCAGCACCTCGCCACTGCCGGGTTGCCAGACCCGCAGGATACCGTCGTCACCTCCAGCGACGATGAGATCACGATGGGGGACAAAGGCGACCGCGTTGACCGCGCCTTCAAAATCCGCCAGGCGTCGCAGCAAGGCTGGCGGATGCCGGGTGACATCCCAGAGCGCAATGCTGTAGTCGAAACTGCCGGTGGCCACGCGGGTCTGGCCGGCATTGACGGCAATGGCCTTGACCGGGCCACCGTGGCCGACGAGATTTCCAGCCGTGGCTTGTGGTTCACCCGTCTTCGAGTGCAATGGCGTCACGGCCTGTGGGACGGTATTCGTGCGCGATGCTGTTTGCGCCCAGGCCTTGCCGAGCGCCAGCCCGCCATCAGCACCCGCCGCAATCGCTGCAGCGGCGATGATGACCACCACTGCAATTCGCCGCGAGCACATTGGCGGCAGCATGGCCCCGCCTCCCCTCTACTCGGCCGGCTGCGGCCGCGTACCCGCCGGCGCCTTCGCACCATCCTGCGACAAGACCTCGTCGGCCCAGATGCTGTGATGCTCCTTTGCCCAGTTCGCATCGACCTCGCCGGTGCTCATGGCGTCGAACGCCCCCTGCATGCCGAGCGTGCCGATGTAGATGTGGGCGAAGATCACACACGTGAGCACCAGCGCCATGGCCGCGTGCCACAGATCAGCCAGTTGCATCTCCTCCAGTGGCGTCAGGGCTGTCGGCAAGCTGAAACCGAAGTGGTTGAGGAATGCGAAAGTCTTCGAGAACATGGCGCTTTCGAACGGCATCAGCAGAGATAATCCGGTGAGGCTGATGGACAGCCCGCCCAGCATGATCAGCCAGAACAGGATCTTCTGGCCGGCATTGAATTTCTTCGCCGGGGGATGCGCGTGACCGATGATGCCGCCACCACGGAGCAGCCAGACCAGATCGTGACGGTTCGGAATGTTCTGTGCGACCCACAGCACGAAGGTCAGCGCCAGGCCGACCATGAAGGCGAAACCGACGTAATGATGCAGCGTTTTGCCCAGCATCGTGAGGCTCGCGAAGCCCTGTTTGCCGAGCAGCGGCAGCAGCACATGGCGGCCATAGAGGACGTTGAGGCCGGTCAAGCCGAGAATGATGAAGGACACCGCCAGTGTCCAATGACTCATGCGTTCGAGGGTCGAGAAGCGCAGAATGCTGCGGCCCGACCAGCCGCGCTCGAGCTTGATCCTGCCACGCAGCAGGAAGAACAGCGCCAGCACCAGCAGCGTTCCACCCATGGCCCATGCGCCATAGCGCGGCAGTGGCCCATTGCGGATGTTGCGCCAGATCTCGCCCTCGGCCTGCACGAGGCGGCCCGCCTTCTTGTCGGGAATGGACACCTTGCCCATCGTGCCGTTGCGAATACGGGTCCACATGCGCGTGTCGTACATGTCGCCGCGGTCGGCAATCGGGTCATAACTCTTGCGGTCCTGTAGACCAGCGGCGCCCGAGGCGTCGCCGGGCGTTGCGTTGCGCACGGCATTCTCGGGCGGGCGGACTGACGAGCTTTGCGCCATGGCCGAACCGCACCACACGGTTGCTGCCACGATCACGGCCAGAACCGCCGCAAAGGAGCGCAGCGTTGTGCCTGCACGCGCGATCCGATGCCGGCCGCGCCCCAGCGCCGGAGCCCGCCGCATGTTCGCTTGCGCCGGACCATGCTGATGATGCCGCGCCCGCGCGCGTGGCAACTGCGGCAAACGTGTCATTCGATCCTCTCCGGTTCCTGTGCCTGAGACGGACGACGAGATCTCGCCCCCGGATCAATACTGTTCATGGCCAAGGAGAGCCCTTTGTTGCAGGGCCCGGACCTGGGTTTCGGTCAACGCCTGGGATGGGTCGACAGCGTACTGCCCGGACTCGAATTTCATGGGGCCCATCTTCTCGCTCTCCAGGCATCCGCCGAGGGGGGCTGCAAGCGCACCGGCCATCGCGACCAGCAGCACACGCCGGAACCACAGCACCAGCCGATGCCTGAAGGCCCCCTCGATTGTCGTCCTATCCATAGCCAATGTCTTGACGGCCTCCATGTGCGGTCCCCGGGACACCCCGTAGAATGCTGCGCCCGATCGGGCACCGTGCAGCTCCCTGACGTGCGGCGGGACCTGCCTTGCGGATTGCGGGACGGCCCCTTGGCACGGCCAACCCCGAACAATCCAGGGCGGTCCTCAGCCCTTGCCTTCCTGATAGGCCTTGCCCCAGCCCCACGCCCCGCTGCCGAAGCCGCGGGATGCGACACGCTCGCGATAGATCTGCGAGACCATGTCCCCGTCGGCTGCCAGGAGCGCCTTGGTCGAGCACATCTCTGCGCACAACCGCAGCTTGCCCTCTGCCAGCCGGTTACGGCCGTACTTCTTGAACTCGGCTACCGAATTGTTGGGCTCGGGACCACCGTTGCAGAAGGTGCACTTGTCCATCTTGCCACGGCTGCCGAAGTTGGTTGCCTGCGGATACTGCGGCGCGCCGAACGGGCAGGCGTAGAAGCAGTAGCC
Organism: Hyphomicrobiaceae bacterium; assembly: GCA_047971765.1. GTDB lineage: Bacteria > Pseudomonadota > Alphaproteobacteria > Rhizobiales > Hyphomicrobiaceae. The sequence continues at coordinate 19,097 of JBKDZY010000022.1, forward strand.
GCAGCCGATGCACAGGTCCTTGTTGTGCAGAACGACACCCTGGGCGGTCTGGTAGAAGCAATCGACCGGGCACACGGCCATACAGGGCGCATCCGAGCAGTGCATGCAGGCGACCGAGATCGAGCGTTCGCCGGGCTTGCCATCGGAAATGGTCACCACGCGGCGTCGATTGACGCCCCACGGCACCTCGTTCTCGTTCTTGCAGGCTGTCACGCAGGCGTTGCACTCGATGCAGCGCTCGGCGTCGCAGAGGAATTTCATTCTTGCCATTGCTCTCGTTCCTCTTCTCAAGCCCGCCAGATCTTGCAGAGGGTGACTTTCGTCTCCTGCATCTGCGTGACCACGTCATAGCCGTAGGTCTGGGCAGTGTTGGAGGACTCGCCCAGCACGTAGGGATCGGCGCCTTTCGGATACTTGTCGCGCAGGTCCTTGCCCTGGAAGTGCCCGCCGAAATGGAACGGCATGAACGCGACGCCGGCGCCGACACGCTCGGTCACCATGGCCATGACCATGACCTTGCCCTTCTCCGGACCTTCCAGCCAGACCGTTTCGCCATCCTTGATGCCACGGTCGTTGGCATCCTTGGGATTGATCTCGACGAACATGTTCTGCTGCAGCTCGGCCAGCCAACTGTTGGAACGGGTCTCCTCGCCGCCGCCCTCGTATTCGACCAGACGGCCCGACGTGAGGATGATCGGGAAATCTTTCGAGAAGTCCTGCTTCTGGATCGACTCGTAGAGTGTCGGCAGGCGATGGTGACGCCGGTCCTTGTAGGTGGCGTACTTGTCGAGCAGGTCGCGGCGCGGCGTATAGAGCGGCTCGCGATGGAGCGGCACCGGGTCCGGGAAATTCCAGACGATGCAGCGGGCCTTGGCGTTGCCGAACGGGGCAGCGCCGTGCTTGATGGCCACCCGCTGGATGCCACCCGACAAATCGACCTTCCAGTTCACCCCACCCATTTTTGCGGGGTCATTGGTGCCGGCCACCTTCTCGATCTGGCTGCGCTCGTCGGCCGTCAGGTCCTGGTCCCAACCGAGCTTCTTGAGCATGGCCATGGTGAACTCGGGGTAGCCATCCTTGATCTCGGAACCGACCGAATACGATTCGACGGCCAGCAGATTGTCCTCGACATCGTTGCCCTTGGCCCACGGCTTGGGCGGTTTCAGGCCGAAACGATTGCGGAAGGTGAGGCCACCGTCGGCGACCGACATGGAGGTATCGTAAAGGTTGGGGGTGCCGGGATGTCCCTTCTTGCCGCTCGGCAGGGCCATATCGGCGGTGCCCCAGCATGGCCACGGCAAACCGTAATAGTCGCCATCGCATGGGCCGCCGTTGGCCTTCAGCGTCGTCTTGTCGAACGTCGCCTGGTTGGCCATGTGCAGCCGCAGACGCTCGGGGGACTGGCCGGTATAGCCGATGGTCCACATGCCGCGATTGAATTCGCGGGTGATGTCCTCGATCAGCGGCTCGTCCTTCTCGACCTTGATGTGCTTGAACATCTCCTTGTCGAAGCCGAACTTCTTCGCGAACTTGTACATGATGGTGTGGTCGGGCGTCGCCTCGAAGAACGGGCCGAACACCTTCTCGCGCCACTGCAGGGAACGGTTCGACGCCGTCACCGAACCGTAGGTCTCGAACTGGGTGGCGGCAGGCAGCAGGTAGACGCCATCCTTGCGGTCGGACAGAACCGCCGAAACGGTCGGGACCGGATCAACAACGACGAGAATGTCGAGCTTCTCCATTGCCTTCTTCATGTCGGGCAGGCGGGTCTGCGAGTTCGGTGCATGCCCCCAGAAGACCATCGCCCTGATGCTGTCGGGCTGGCCGATATCGGCCTTCGCGTCCAGAACGCCATCGAACCAGCGGCTGACGGGGATGCCCGGCTTCGTCAGCATCGCCTTGTCGCTGAAGCGGCCGGCGATGTAGTCGAAAGGCACATCCCACACGCGTGCCCAATGCTTCCACGACCCTTCGGCCAGGCCGTAATATCCCGGCAGCGTATCCATCAGCACGCCAAGGTCGGTCGCGCCCTGGACGTTGTCATGGCCACGGAAGATGTTGGCGCCGCCACCGCTGACGCCCATGTTGCCGAGCGCCAGTTGCAGGATGCAGTAGGCACGGGTGTTGTTGTTGCCGTTGGAATGCTGGGTGCCGCCCATGCACCAGACGATGGTTCCGGGCTTGTGGGTCGCCAGTGTGCGGGCGACGCGCTGCAACTGCTCGCCGGGCACGCCGGTGACGCGCTCGGTCTCGGCGGGGGTCCACTTCCTGACCTCCTCGCGGATGAAGTCCATGCCCCACACGCGCTTGCGGATGTATTCCTTATCCTCCCAGCCATTCTCGAAGATGTGCCACAGCAAACCCCAGATAACGGCAACATCAGTACCGGGGCGAAAGCGGACATACTCGGTGGAATGGGCCGCCGTCCGTGTGAAGCGCGGATCAGCCACGATCAACTGGCAGCCGTTCTGCTCCTTGGCCTTCAGGATATGCTGCAGCGACACCGGATGGGCTTCCGCCGGGTTGCCGCCGATCAGCAGGATGGCCTTGGACTTGTGCATGTCATTGTAGGAGTTGGTCATGGCGCCATACCCCCACGTATTGGCCACGCCGGCCACTGTGGTCGAATGGCAGATGCGCGCCTGATGGTCGACGTTGTTGGTTCCCCAGAAGGCCGCAAACTTCCGGAACAGATAGGCCTGCTCGTTGCTGTGCTTGGCAGACCCAAGCCAGTAGACGCTGTCGGGACCGGACTTCTTGCGCACGTCCAGAAGCTTGTCTCCGACCTCGTTGATGGCCTGATCCCAGGAGATTCGCTGCCATTTCCCGTCCTGCAGCTTCATCGGGTACTTGAGACGGCGCTCGCCGTGGGCGTGTTCGCGAACCGCGGCGCCCTTCGCGCAGTGGGCGCCGAGATTGAACGGGCTGTCAAAGCCGGGTTCCTGGCCGATCCAGACGCCGTTCTGCACTTCCGCCATCACCGTGCAGCCGACAGAGCAATGCGTGCAGACCGACTTCTTCATCTCCACCTTGCCGGTCGCGGCGGCGGAAGCAGCTTCTGCCTTCTGCACCCGTCCGGTGGTCAGCGCGGAGGCAGCCGTCAGGCCGCCGATGGTCAGGCCGGAATTGCGAAGAAACGTCCGCCGGTCAACCGTACCGCCTGTTTGCGCCAGCAGCCGCGACGCCAGGCTTGCGCCTCGAACATGAGCTCCCGATTTCTTCCGCAGCATCATGTGTCTCCCTTTGACAAGCCACCCTTGCGCATCACCAGACGCTGGTGAACGCAACGGGCGCGCCTGCACCCATCAGAATTTCGCCAGTTGGTAATAGGTCTTGACGTGCTCGGTCTCGCGATAGCCGTCTTCCAGTGCGCCATCATTTTCGCGGGCGACGGCCGGTACAGCCGATGTCGCCGCGATGGCACTGCCCGCGACGGCCCCGACACTTGCCATGCGCAAAAAGTCCCGACGGCTATCCGGCTTCCCGGCGGCTGGATTGTTCTTGTTGTTGTCATTCATGCTGGGCATCTCCCAATTGTCATTCTTCATGCGGCCTGCCGTGCCGGGCTGCTGTCGTCCAGCACCGGCGTGCCGGCATCCTGCCTGCCATCAGACCACCATCCGAAATGCTTCTTCCTCGACCTCCAGGAACCGGGCGCCGACCCTGCCGACGCTTGCGTAGAGTTCAGAGGTGTCGCTCTCCTCCAGATCCTTGAAGAAGTGCGCCATCCAGGATGCGACGTGCGTGGTGAAAAAGATCTTTTGTGCCTCGACGTTGAGCTGGGGACCGAGGCTGCCATCAATCAACGCGGCCATGGTCTCGAGCACGGACGAGACGTGGTCTTCGGGCTCAGAGGTGGACTCGGTCCTCTCCACGCCCAGGGCCGACATGTCGCCACGCAGGCGGGCCAACGGCTTTTCCTGGAGAAATCCGGTCAGATAGTAGGAGGCGTAGGGAACCAGCTCGCCCCGTCCGAGACCAATGAACAGCACCTGGTATTGATCTGCCAGACCATCCGGCCGGGATGTGGCCGCCAGCCCGGCAAAGGCCGACAAGCTCTCGCCCAACGGGCCTGCCCCCCCCTCCATGCTCGCGGCCAATTGCAGTTCTTCCTGCCCCACCGGAGCCGACAGGAACCTTGCGAGAAGGCGGTAGACGAGTGCGCGTGCGACATCTTCCTGCGACAGCGGCACGTCAATCTGGGGCGCTTCCATGCGGCCGAATTTCTCACTCGAGATCACGACCATCACCTCACCAGATCCAGGATTTCCACGGCGCCAACTTGGCTGCCGATACAAAATAACCGTAAGGCAGCACACGGGCACAAACAAGCTCGAATTGGGCGATTCGCGGATCTGGCAGCACGAATCCAGCGGGCAATTTATCGAATTATCTTATCGACTTGTGCTGTTGCAGTTTGCATTCTTGCGCATAATCCTGTTTTGTTTCCGGAACACGGAAACGCAGACATCAATCTCATTCCTATGCAAGATGTGACCGGAGCATTTGGACTGGCGATGGACCTCATCAGCTCGGCTGACAGAGACCTGCTGGAAGTGGTCCTGCTGTCGCTGAAAGTCAGCCTGCTGGCGGTCGGGCTGTCCGGGCTTGTGGGATTTCCACTGGGGGCGATGCTGGCGACAACCCGGTTTTCCGGCCGCACCATCATCCTGGTGATGACAAACGCCCTCATGGGCCTGCCGCCGGTGGTGGTGGGCCTGTGCATCTACCTGCTGCTCTCCCGTTCGGGGCCGATGGGTTGGCTGGGGCTGCTCTACACGCCGACCGCCATGATCATGGCGCAGTTCGTGCTGGTCACGCCCATTGTGATCGCCCTTTCGCGGCAGATCCTGGAAGACCTGCACGAGGAATACGAGGACCAGTTCCGTTCGCTCTGTCTCTCACGCCGGACCGTAATCGGCGCGCTGCTATGGGATGGCCGCTACGCGCTGATGACGGTCGTCCTCGCCGGTTTTGGGCGAGCCATCGCCGAGGTGGGCGCGGTCATGATCGTCGGTGGCAACATCGACCATCTGACACGGGTCATGACGACGACCATCGCACTCGAAACGTCCAAGGGAGACCTGGCACTGGCGCTCGCGCTCGGGATCATCCTGCTGTCACTGGCGATGCTGGTGAATGCGCTCGTGCTGGGGGTGAAGCTCGCCGCGACGAGGTATGCCTATGCTTGAGACACCCGGCCGCGAGCAGGACCATTGCGAAGCGTCACCACAGGCGGCGGCCGAAGAGACCGCGCTCTCTGTTCGAGGACTTTCGTTCGTTACAGGCAGCCGGACGCTGGTCGATCATCTCGATCTGACGCTGACGGCGCGTGGGCTGACCGTGGTGATGGGGCCGAACGGCGCCGGCAAGAGCCTGTTCCTGCGTCTTGTTCATGGGCTGCTCACGCCATCGGCGGGGCGGATCGTGTGGTGGGGGAAAAGTCTCGATCAGCGTGTGCGTGGCCAGCAGGCCATGGTGCTGCAGAGGCCGGTCCTGCTCCGGCGCTCGGTTGCCGCCAATATCGACTTCGTGCTGAAGGCGCGAAAAGTCCCGGATGCCGCGCGGCGCGCAAGCCTGCTCGAGCGCCTGCACCTGTTGCCGCTCGCCGGGCAGCCCGCGCGTTCGCTTTCCGGTGGCGAGCAGCAACGGCTGGCGCTGGCGCGGGCACTGGCGCTCGAGCCCAAGGTCCTGCTGCTGGACGAGCCAACAGCCAGCCTCGACCCGCATTCCGCCGCCATCATCGAAGACATCCTGCTGGGAGAGCAACGCGCCGGCACCAAGGTGGTGCTGGTCACGCATGACATCGGGCAGGCCCGGCGTCTTGCCGATGACGTGGTGTTCCTCAACCGCGGACGACTTTCCGAACATTCCACCGCCAGCACATTTTTTGCCGGACCGCACTCCGACGCCGCGCGGAACTTTCTTGCGGGCCGGCTCGTGTTCTGACCGCCTTCCTGAAACTCCTGCACATAAAGGATCATGACCTTGATGGAATTTCCTGCCCGGCCGCTTTCCGCGGCGATCGCGCTCGCCCTGGTGACCACGCCGGCGCTGAGCGAGGAGCGCATTCTGGTACAGTCCACCACATCGACAAAGAACTCGGGCTTCTACGACTACATCCAGCCGCTGATCAGCAAGGACACCGGCGTCACGCTCAGCATTGTTGCCGTTGGCACGGGGCAGGCCATCAAGAATGCCAGGAAGTGCGACGGGGACGTGCTGCTGGTGCACGCCAAGCCGGCAGAGGAGAAATTCGTCGCAAGCGGTTACGGCGTGAAGCGCACCAACCTCATGTACAATGACTTCGTAATCGTCGGACCACAAAGCGATCCGGCCAGGATCGCTGGCGACAAGAGTGCCGCGGACGCCCTCACGAAGATTGCCGCAAGCGGGTCGCTGTTTGCCTCGCGGGGGGACGATTCCGGCACCAACAAGAAGGAAAACGCCCTCTGGAAATCCGCGGGGGTCAACCCAAAACCGCACTCCGGCAACTGGTACCGCGCGACCGGTTCAGGCATGGGCGCGACGCTGAACGCGGCCATCGGAATGAACGCCTATACGCTGACCGACCGGGCGACCTGGATCAAATTCAAGAACAAGGCCGACTTCAAGATCCTGGTGGAAGGCGACAAGATCCTTTTCAATCAATACGGGATCATTCTCGTGAACGCCGCCAAATGTCCGAGCGTGAAGACGGCTCTGGGACAGAAGGTCATCAACTGGTTCCTGTCGAAGACGGGACAACAGGCGATCAATGCCTACAAGGTCGATGGCAAGCAGCTCTTCTTCGCAAACGCGCCGCAATGAGGGATGCATGGCGGGCGGCGCGGACAACAGGTCCCGTGACGGGCGGGGCATCAGGGCCGCGTCTCCCGCCCACTTCCCCGATCACGGACCGTTGAAACGGACCCGTCCGAACTCCCTGCAATCATAGCCTGGATGGGCGTGGGCGCGTTCGCGGAATTTCGCGCTCCTGCAGAACGCCTGCAGTTTCTGGACCGGCGGTTCGAACCATGTGCGCCGGTCAATGAGGATATCGAAACGCTCGACGATGACCGGTGTGAAGGCCAAGCCATATTGATGCGCGAGCACCTCCAGCCCGAACGCCATGTCGGCTTCGCCTTCCAGGACGGCGACCGTGGCATCGCTTTCCGTGCGTGCCGTTGCGGTTGCCTTGACGGTGTTGGCGGCCACCCCCGCGTCCGCCAGGAGTCTCTCCAGTAGCTGATGCGTTCCCGACTGTTCCTGTCTGGCCGCGGAGCGGTTCCGGGCCAGGTCGGCGATGCCGGCTGGGGGGG
>JBKDZY010000023.1:0-8354 GCA_047971765.1 Hyphomicrobiaceae bacterium
GGTTGCCAGCGAACCGGCAGCACAGATCAGGCCCAGCGACAGTTTCCGGTTGTAGCCAAGACGTATCATCTGGGGCAGCGCCACCAGACCCAGCAAGACGATCTCGCCGCCCATGATGCCGGTCATGGCTGCAAGGATGACCGCCACGATGGTTGTCTGCACGGCGACGCCGCCACGCAGATTGCCCGCGAAGATGGACATGGCATCGAACAGGTCGCGGGCGAGGCCCGAACGTTCGAGGATGGTGCTCATCATCACGAACAGCGGCACGGCGACGAGCGAATAGGACTCCAGCAGGCCATAGACATTCGAGGAGACCAGATAGAGACCCTGCGGCCCGTAGTACAGCACCGCGACGATGACCGAGACGAACATCGTCACCAGACCCAGCGGCATGCCGGTTGCCATCAGCATGAACAGGGCGCCGACGATGCAGAAGGTCACCGTGGAGATGTGGATCGAGCGGATGTCGATGGTCTGCCCGAATTCGCCGACCGGCTTCAGCGGCGACCAGACGATCTCGCTGAGGGATGACAGCACGTTGGCGCCGATCGAGTTGGCCATGATCATGCCGAACAGGTGCAGCAGGAACGCCACTGTGAACGCGACCACCACGCCGCGCATCACGCCCGACGTGAAGTGGCGGTAGGTGTGGGCGAGCAACTGGGCCAGATACAAGAATGCGGCAAACGCCAGGCCGATCTTGAGGACCATCGGTTCAGGCGCGTTGAAGCTGGACCCCGAACGCTCTGTCACATTGTAGGCGTCGATGGCGGCAATCGTCGTCTCATGCGTCAGAAGCGCCAGCGAAATGATGCCGATGACGTAGGCGAACAGCTCGAGCCACCACAAGGCGTTCCTGCTCGCAAACTGCTGGATGATGGTGATGCCGATGTGGCGGTGGTTGAGCGTCACATACCCGACAGACAGCAGCCAGGTGAGTGCGCACAGCACCATCACCATCTCGAACGCCCACAGCGTCGGCGCGACGAAAACGTAGCGCATGATGATCTCGTAGACCGTGATCATCACGCAGATGAAATAGAGCTGGGCGACGGCCAACCCGGTGAAACGGCTGAAATGATCGATCCAGCCCAGAAGGCCGCGCGATCTCGGTTCAGCGTGAGGAAGCTCAGGCGTGTCTAACGGGGAAGCGGTCGAAGGTGCCGTATCATCGGCCATGCCGTTATCCTTCGTGACGGAGTTGACATTCGATGCCATCTCTTTGCGACGGCTCATGAACCGGGGGACATGGATATTGGCGCGCGGCAGGGACACTATTCACCGGTCCGCCGTCATCTTCAGAGGATGCCAGGATCGGATGGCGAGCCCCCAAGAGGTGCCCACCATCCGGCTATTCGGGAAGATCGCCTACTTGACGAGCCCGTACATCTTCAGGAACTTCATCTGCGTATTATAGACTTCCTGGGCGAGCGGGGATTTCTTCGCGTACTCGGCCCATGCCTTCATGGCAGCCTGCCGGAACTTGGCACGCTCCTCGTCGGTCCAGGAGATGATCTCCTTGACGTCGCCCTTGCCTTCACGGTCGATCGCGACCTGCTGGCGGTCACGGATATCGGCATAGCGACGCAGGTCGGAGTAGGCTGCGATGTACCAGGTCTCCAGAATCGTCTGCTGGGCCTTCGACAGCTTCTTCCAGACGTTATTGTTCACGATGAACTCGAGAACCGCCATGGAGTGGATGCCCGGATAGATCGGGTAAGGCGCAACCTTGTTCAGGCCCGTCTCGTAGTTGTTGATGTAGGCCGATGCGTCGGCGGCATCAACGACGCCCTTCTCGAGGGACGTGTAGACTTCGGAGAACGGGATGGCGACTGGCGCGGCGCCAACCGAGCGGAAGACTTCCGCGGCAAGGCCCTCCGGCGAGCGGATCTTCACGCCCTGGAACTCGGCGACGTTACGGATCGGCTTCTTCGCCACCAGCGCTTCGTTGGTGTAGTTTCCACAGCCGACGACATGCACCTTGTTGCCGGTGTACTTGTCGTGGAGCTTCTGCAGGACCTCCTTGCCACCAGCGTTCATGCAGAACATCTGCGGCTGGTCAGCGTCCGAGTAGGCGGCGATGAGGTCGCCAAGCATCCCGTATGCGGGATCCAGGCCGGCGTAATAGGACACGGCGTTGAGATCACCATCGAGAATGCCCGCCGCGACCGCCTTCAATGCCTCGCGATGCGGAACCACGGCCTTGGTCGGCAGGATCTCGAGCTTCAAGGAACCGCCCGACATCTCCTCGACCTTCGGCGCCCACTTCTCTGTGAGATACTTGTAGGTGAAATCACCTGAGTTCTGGCTGGCCTGAAGCTTCAGCGTCTTCGCCTGTGCGGCTACCGCAGACGCTCCAGCGATGACGACCGTCGCTGCAAGCAGCCCAGTCAATTTACGCATCATTCGTTTTCTCCCTAACGATGCTATTTGCGAAGCTCCAGGCTGGTTGATGCGCCTGGAACTCTCCCCGTACAGAGACTTGCACTGCAGGCGACGGGGCGGCGCCTGGAAGCAGTTCAGCAGGGGCGGGTTGATCTCCGCCCTGTTCTTGTCTTGGCATCTGGCAACAGTGTCGCGGATCGTGCGCCATTAGTCCACCCGCCAATCGCTTCTCGCCCCGCCTGGGAGCGATGTTGCGAGCGGAAAACCGCAGACTGCCAGACCTACCCGGCGGCTATGCGTCGATCAACAGTGATTTTCCCGTCATTTCCGGTGGTTGGTCCAATCCCATCAAGTCGATCAGGGTTGGTGCGATATCGGCCAGGCGGCCCCCCTCGCGCAAGCTTGCGCCGGGCCGGCCAGAGAGAACGATGGGGACAACATTGGTTGTATGGGATGTGTGCGGGCCGCCCGTCTCGGGATCTCGCATCAACTCGCAGTTTCCATGATCGGCCGTGGCCAGCAGCGCGCCGCCGGCTGCCGCAATCGCATCCGCGATGGCACCGAGCCACGTATCGACGGTTTCGACGGCCTTGATGGCCGCAGGCAGGCTGCCGGTATGGCCGACCATGTCCGGGTTGGCGAAATTCAACACGATCAGGTCGAACTTGCCCGACTTGATCGCGGCAACCGCCTTCTCGCCGAGTTCGGGTGCCGACATTTCTGGTTGCAGGTCATATGTTGCAACCTTGGGTGATGGCACGAGGATGCGCTCCTCGCCCGGAAAGGGCTGCTCCTGGCCGCCCGAGAAGAAGTAGGTCACGTGTGGATATTTCTCGGTCTCGGCCATGCGAACCTGGGTCCGGCCGGCCTTGGCCGTCACCTCACCCAACCCCATGGTCAGCTCCTCACGCGGGAAAAGCGTGGCCGAATGGGGATCAAGCACGTCGCCGTAGGACGCCATGCCGGCGGCGCCAGCGAAATGGCGGACGGTCTGGCGCGCGAAACCGTCGAAGCCGTCGATCAGGAGCGCGGACAACAGTTCGCGGGCACGATCGGCGCGGAAATTGATGCACAGGATGCCGTCGCCATCCTTCATTCCACTGTAGTTGCCGATCACAGACGGCAGGACAAACTCATCGAACTTGCCATCGGCATAGGCGGCGGCCACGGCGTCTCCCGGGGTCGCGAATTGCCGACCCTTGCCGTCAACAAGCAGATCGTAGGCCTGTTCGACGCGGTCCCAGCGCTTGTCGCGATCCATCGCGAAGAAGCGCCCGCAAACCGTGGCGATGGGAACGCCGGGCGGCAGGTCCGCGGCCAGGTTGGCAAGGTCGCTCGCAGCGGACTGGGGCGGGGTATCGCGGCCATCTGTGAAAGCGTGGATTACAGCGGGAATGCCCGCCTTGGCGAGGCAGTGCGCGAGCGCCGCGCCATGGCTCTGATGGGAATGCACGCCACCGGGCGAGACGAGGCCCAGTATATGACAGGTGCCACCCGTTGCCTTGAGCTTGTCGAGCAGGCCTGACGCCTTCAGGTTTTCACCAATGGTGCCATCGGCGATGGCCTGATCGATGCGCGGCAGATCCTGCATCACGATGCGGCCGGCGCCGATGTTGAGGTGACCGACCTCGGAATTGCCCATCTGGCCATCGGGCAGCCCCACATCCAGACCCGATGTCTTGAGGAAGGTGCGCGGCCCCTCGGACCAGAGCCGGTCGAATGCAGGCGTCCTCGCTATGCGGACGGCATTGTCCGCGGCGTCTTCACGCCATCCCCAACCGTCTAGGACAACGAGCATAACTGGGCGGGTCGGCATGAATGGGGCTCCTCATCAGGGGATTCGGTTGGCTGGAAGCCAGGGATGCGAACAGGCGATGACTTTCAAGCCGGACGCGACAAAAACGTCAATGGCCATTGGGACGACAGGGCGCCTGACGCCCGCATAATTCAGGCCAATGATCAATGCCTTGATCCAGCGCAGCCACGTTTGTCGCGGGCCTCGTCGGCGGCGAATCCGGGCCCGTGGCGGGCTTTCCGGTGTCAGCACGGCTTTCCACGGCGGGCAAATCAGCTTTAGTCTGACATATCTGTCAGAAAACCGAAGGAAACGCTCATGCGCGCAGCAGTTCTCTATGAAGCCAACACGCCGTTGGTCATCGAAAACATCGACGTGAAGAGGCCAGGGCCCCACGAGGTGCTGATCCGCACCGCATTCGCGGGCCTGTGCCACTCCGACCTGCATTTCATCGAAGGGCTCTATCCGCATCCTCTGCCGGTGGTGCTTGGACATGAATCGGCCGGTGTCGTCGAGGAGGTCGGTTCGGAAGTCCGCTATGTGAAGAAGGGCGACCACGTCATCACGTGCCTGTCCGTCTTCTGCGGCGAGTGCGAAAACTGCACCTCCGGCCGGCCCGTGATCTGCACCAACACCGACGTGAAAATGCTCCCCGGACAAGCCGAGCGCCTGTCGAAGGCCGGGAACCGGGTCCACACGTTCACCAACCTGTCGAGCTATGCCGAGCAGATGCTGGTGCATGAGCACGCCATCGTAAAGATCGACAAGGACTTCCCGCTCGACCGGGCGGCCCTCATCGGTTGCGGCGTCATCACGGGCTTTGGCGCGGCGATCAACACCGCCAAGGTGGCGCCGGGCGAGACCGTTGCCGTTTTCGGCTGCGGTGGCGTCGGCATGTCGGCAGTGAACGGCGCAGCAGTGGCAGGAGCCGGCCGCATCTTTGCTGTCGACACGAACCCCGTGAAGCTGCAGCTCGCCGCCAAGATCGGCGCCACCGACCTGATCAATCCGGCCAACGGAGATCCTGTCGAGCAGATCCGCGATGCCCTTGGCGGGCAGGCCTCGGACGGTGTCCATCACGCCATCGAATGCCTGGGCCTGAAGCTGACGGCCGAGCAGAGCTTCAAGGTGCTGCGCCACGGCGGTACGGCCACGATCGTCGGCATGGTTCCGTTCGGCGTGAACCTGGAAATCCATGGCGCGGACTTCCTGCGCGAGAAACGGATCCAGGGCTCGTCGATGGGATCGAACCGGTTCCGCACCGACATGCCACGGCTGATGGATTTCTATCGCCGCGGCAAGCTGCACCTCGATGATTTCGTCTCGGCCCACATCAAGCTCGAAGAGATCAACGACGGCTTCAAGAACATGAAGGCAGGAAAGGTGCTGCGGTCGATCATCGACTTCGGCGTGGTGAAGGCGACGCCATAGCACACCAGACCTGCGGGTTGCGTGCGGGCCAGAGAACCGAACCATCAGGTTCTCTGGCCTTGCCGCGAGCCTGCCGCGACAATCACCTGTTTGCGTCACTCGGTGAGTTTGAGTCGCTCGGTGAAATTTGAGTCACTGGGTCAGCGCGATTTCCGAGGTCAGGCGGGCAATCGTCTGCAGGACCACACCAAGGTTCCCGCTGTCGGCGTCCAGATACTTGCCGCGGGCTGCAATGCAATTTCGCAGGACGACCTTTTCGCTATTGTCCAGGCTCGATCCATAGCCGATCACGAACAGATCAATGCGGCCATCCGCCTGGATGGCCTTGCAGACGGCCTGGAAGTCTTCGAGCGCAACGGCCCTCTGGGCGTCCTTGTCTTCATTCGACTGTTTTTTGTTTGTCCATAATTTCAGGTATGGGTTTCCGTCCGTGAAGAGGATCACGACCTTCTTGTTCCTGGCGCCATAGGCTCTCGGGTATTTCCCGCTTTCCTTGAACTCTTTCTGCCAGGACGGGTCCAGCGTTCTCCATGCCCAGGACAGGCCGGTGGCGGTTGCGGTTCCCTGGTAGCTGTCGAGGGACCGTATTTCCTGTTTCAAGCGCCCTTCGGTATCGGAATAGAACGAAATCCGCGTACCGGCCTCGGGGCACAACCGGTAGCCGTTGGAGGCCACGATGTCGGGCGTGGCCGTGTAGCCTCCCACATGCGCGGTGCCCAGGCTGGCCAGCGACTCTCGCGGCTCCTGGTAGAAGCAGCCGTTGAACCTCCCTTTCGGCGGTCCAGCCAGCCAGGTGACGAATTTCGTCGGAAAAGCAACGGAATTGGCAAACGGCACGAGGCTGACGGAAACGTTGCCGTGCCTGACGTTCTTGAAGGCCTCGGAGGCGAAATCCTCCAGGGCCTGGCGCAGAACACCCATGTGGCCTCCGTTGCGCATGGACGAGGAGATATCAATTGCCAGTGCGTAATCCATCGCTGGCGGTTCCAGGTACCTGGCCGTGGAGGAGACCGACCACAGCATCCTGCTGAAGCCCAGAACGTTCAGGAAATACGTCCGCGTGCCGGACGCGATCGTTCCTGTCACGTGCTTGTCGCTGAACGTGAATGCGGGATTGTAGATGGAGCTGCCATCGTCATGGGACCTGATGACGTTTTTGCCGGTGAGCTCGGCATGTTCCCTGTCGCCCTTGACCTGGTAATCGCTCGCCGCGGCAAGAATGCCGGCATCCAGGACATTCTGCGCGCGGTTGCGATCAAAAAACGTCTTGCCGAAATCAATCGCACCGCCGACCGCTCCGAGCAGCAGAAAAAACGTTATCGCGGTGATTATTGCGACACTGCCTTTTGCGTCATTTCGAAATCCGGAGACCTTCATCGTTTTGGCCCTTTGCCCTCATGCACGGGCCGATAGCTAATATTCAAGATTGAAAAAATAGTTTTTCTACCCGCATAAGTTTATCCCTGCACTGCTGATCGTGGCGTGACTTTCCGTCTTGTCCCTAATCTGGTTCTGCCAGCAAACTAGGCGAGACCTGTCCTCAGCCACGGCAGCCGAACCGACGGGCCCGATGGGATGCGGATTGCCCTCGGCAGGGGCGCGCCACCTGTGCGATAAGGACGCAATTCAACTGCCAACCTGCCGTCCATATGCTGGAGCCATCCATGTCCCAACTCATCACCGCTGACGCCAAGGGCGTCTATGTCATCGCCGCGACCCCGTTCACGGACGCGGGGGCGATAGACGAGGCCTCGATCGACAGTCTGGTGGAGTTCTATGCCCGCTGCGGTGTGGACGGGATGACGATCCTGGGTGTGATGGGGGAGTTCCAGAAGCTTTCGGAGAGCGAGACGCTGGCTGTTGCCAAACGCTTCATCACGGCGACCAAGGGACGCTTTCCGATCGTGGTCGGCGTCTCGAACCCAGGCACCAGCCAGCTTGTCAAACTGACCGGGCACGCCATGGAGGCCGGTGCGGCCGGCGTCATGGTGATGCCGATTGCGGGGCTGAAGACAGATGAAGCCGTCGAGGGCTATCTCGGAGGCGTGATGACGGCGCTCGGATCGTCGATACCAGTGTGCATCCAGGACTATCCGCAGCTTTCCGGCGTCTGGTTCTCGGCGGGCTGCTTCGGGCGGCTGGTGGACCGGTTCAGCCAGATCGTCATGTTCAAGCACGAGGAGGCGCCCGGCCTCAGGAAGCTATCCGCGATCCGCAAGAGCTGTGACGGCAAGGAGCGGCGGCGCATTTCGATCCTGTGCGGCAATGGCGGCATCCATCTGCCCCAGGAATATCTGCGTGGCGCGGACGGTGCGATGACGGGGTTCGCGTTCCCGGAGATGCTGGTGCGGATCGACCGGCTCTACCGAATGGAGCAACCTGAAGAGGCCGAAGATCTCTACGACCAATATCTGCCGGTCGTGCGCCATGAACTGCAACCGGGGATCGGTCTCGCCATCCGCAAGGAAATCCTGCGCCGCCGCGGTGCCATTGCCTCGGCAGCCGTGCGCGCACCGGGTCCCAAGCTCGACCAGGCCGACCATGCCGAGCTTGACCGGCTGCTCGACCGCCTCGTTCGGCGGACCAAGCAGCCGCTGGCGCGGAGTTTCTAGACCAATTCCCGGATACGGGAATTGGTTAGGCTTGTATGCGCTCACGCGCCGTACGGGCCTTGCGGCCCTGGCCCTCCGCGGGGGCGGCGCACACGCCGGGCCGCAGTCGCGGCCTGAGCCACCTACCG
>JBKDZY010000024.1:0-2040 GCA_047971765.1 Hyphomicrobiaceae bacterium
TTTTCATTCGTCGCGGTTTGGAAATTGCCCGCCTGTTTGGGGCCACGCGGGCGGTCGTGATCGACGAGCTGCACACGGTTCTGGATAGCGAACGCGGTGTCCAGCTTCGTTCACTGCTCACGAGGCTCGAGCTCGCGATAAAGCGCCCAATGCGTCGGATAGGTCTGTCAGCTACTCTGGGAGACATGGACCTCGCCAAGGCTTATCTTCGCCCTGACGCCGCAAACGCTGTCCAGCTGATCGAAACAGATGGCGGCGAGGCTGAATTGAAGCTTCAGCTTCGCGGTTACCTTTCCGGCGATGAAGATGAAAACAGTCCATCCGCAACGGATGCCATAGCAGCCCATCTTTTCAAACACCTGCGAGGCAGCGACAATCTGGTCTTCGCCGGAGCGCGCCAACGGGTCGAGATTTACGCAGATCGGTTGCGGGAGCTGTGCGAACGGGAGCACCTGCCACAGGAATTTTACCCCCACCACGCGAGCCTCTCCCGAGAACACCGTGACTTCGTTGAGCGGCGCTTGAAGGACCCTGCGAAACCGACGACCGCCGTTTGCACGTCGACGCTCGAGCTTGGAATCGACATCGGTGACGTGACCTGCGTGGCTCAAATCGGTGCGCCATTCAGCGTTGCGGCGTTGCGACAACGGCTTGGCCGATCAGGCCGCCGTGAAGGACAGCCGGCCATTCTCAGGCAGTACGCTGTCGAAGCCAAGTTGACGCCGGAGAGCAGTTTCGTGGATCGCCTTCGCCTCGGCCTGATCAGGTCCATCGCGATGATAGACCTGCTGCTAGAAGGCTGGTGTGAACCGCCAAAACCGCAAGCCCTTCACCTCTCGACGCTCGTGCATCAGATTCTATCAGTCATTGCGCAGCGCGGCGGTGCGTCTGCAAGCGCGGTTTACAACGTCCTGTGCCGCGAAGGCCCTTTTCGGAAGGTCACAAGCGAAGTCTTCGCAGATGTATTGCGTGCGATCGGTCATCCTGAAGTCGGTTTGATCGAACAGGCCGCAAGTGGGCTGTTGCTCTTGGGCCCGACTGGCGAAAAGCTGGTTGAGCACTACAGCTTCTATGCGGTGTTCCAGACACCTGAAGAATTCCGTTTGGTTGCAGAGGGGCGGGATCTTGGGACCCTGCCAATCGACAATGTTCTTGCTCCCGGGATGCTGCTGATTTTTTCTGGGCGGCGTTGGGTGGTTCAAGAAATCCATGATCGTGAAAAGGTCATCGTCGTCAAGCCCGCGAAGGCTGGTGTGCTTCCCGTCTTCGGCGGCGATGCAGGGGACATTCATGACAAGGTAATTGACCGAATGTTCGCCGTGCTCGAGGGGGATTCCAGCCCAGGTTACATGGACACAGTCTCTTTGATGATGCTCGAGGAAGCGCGTGCTCACTATGAACAGCTGGGGTTTAGGGCCAATAACATACACAGCATCGGCGAGCATACATCAGTGATTTCGACGCGGGTCGGGACGGTGAAGACATCAACCCTCGCGTTAGCACTGAGAAGCGAGGGGTTTTCGGTCGAACAGCATGACGGGTTTCTGCTGGTGGAGGCCGGGGACGAAACTCCAGATCTACGGGCGGTGCTTGGAAGGATTTCGGCGGGGGATGCGCGCGACATCTTCGGTTGTGCTGGAAACCTTGTTTCGGATAAGTTTCACCCCTATCTGCATCACGAATTATTAGTTCTCGACGCGTGTTCTTCCAAGGTCGATCTTAGTTGCCTTGGCAGCTTGTCAGAGCGTTTAAGATCATGACATTGATGCCCGATTACCTCAAGTTCCGTAAATCGGTGCCGTATAATGACCCTGGATCCACTGCGGCGAAGCTCCCATCCGTACGTACATCAATCCTTCGGTAAAGATCCAAGTATTCGCTCCCATGGGTGACCGTACCCTCGCGCGTAGGGATTATCAGTAGTCGGCTCTGAACAACATCCTCATGCGGCGTTGAGCATACGGGGTGGCCGGTTATCGCCCATGACGGCGCTCAGGATCAGGAGGATGAAGACGGCCCAAAGAGCCCTGATATGGGCGA
>JBKDZY010000025.1:0-1764 GCA_047971765.1 Hyphomicrobiaceae bacterium
TCATCAACCACCCCGAAGGAGCACATCATGACCAACACACCACTGCCCCGGACCCAACATTCCGTCCTGGCCTACGCCATCCACAACACAAGCGGCAAGATCGATTGGTTCCCCGACAACCTCAAAGGCGGCGCACGCAAGAAAGTGCTCGACGGCCTGTTCAACCGCGCCCTGATTACCACCGACGGCACCAACTGGTTCGTTGCCGCCGAGGGTTACGACGCAATGGGGTGCGCTCGTCCCGCACCTGCGCCTCTGGAGGCCGACCCCGAGATCGAGGTAGCCGTGACGGCAGCCGAGGCCACGTGGGCCAAGGACAGCGCAGCGGAGCCAACCAAACCGCGCACCCGCGAGAACAGCAAGCAGGCCGAAGTGATCCGGATGCTGCAACGCCCAGAGGGAGCGACCATTGGCCAGATCTGCATGACCACCGGCTGGCAGGCGCACACCGTGCGCGGCACCTTTGCCGGAGCCTTCAAGAAAAAGCTCGGCCTGACCATCACGTCCGACAAGCCGCAGGGTGGCGAGCGGGTCTACCGCATCGCCTGAAAACTGATGGCGAGGGTGGCCATGAATAGCTTGGCTTCTCTCGCCACCAGCGCGTTCATACTGGTGTCGTGATTGACGACGCATCACAAGGAAAACCGCCATGAGCACCATGACCATCACCATCGAACGCACCCCGCGCACCCTGCAGTTTGGAGACCAGAGCATCCAGGTCGAGGAGTTGAGCATCCGCCTGCCGTTTGCACGCAAGCCTGCCGACCTCGGCGAACTGGGTGGGAACGACCAGCACAAGGTCTTCGTCACCGAAACCAAAGAACTCACCACCACCGAATTCGACGATTTTGCGCGAAGCCTGCTGGTGTCACGCGACTGGCTGCGCGGCAAGGGCGGTGGCTCTGGCGACGGGTATCTCTGCGTCGAGGTCACCGCACCCGGGCGTCCCTACCTCTACGTCAATCCCGAGGGCGGTGATTACGCCCGCTACGTGGCCCGCCTCGGGTGATCGAAATTGATCGAGAAAGAAGCCGGGAACAGCTTGGCTTCTCAATCGAACAGCGCGTTACTACAGGTGTCACCACGATCAACCCGAAGGAGAAAACGCCATGACCACCAACCAGATCCCCACCACCCAGAACACTGACTGGGGCTTTTGGGGCACGATGGACGAACACGCCAGTGCCGCGTGGCTCTTGGCCATGACAGCCATCTCGGACGCCACTGGCCAGTCCCTCGAATCGGTACAGACATTTCTGGATAGCCGCCACGGGCGCCACTTTGCCGACGACGTCCAGAACGGTTTGTACCAAAGTCAAACTTTGCCAGACGCAATCAACGCCGCGACCCAACGCTGGATGGGTTGGACGATTGGCCGCCAGACCAGCAAGCAATACGGCATCCCGCGCGGCTTGCCTTACCTGACGGGCTTTGTGATCCACTGCGAAATCTGCGACGAGCTGGCCGCCTGATGAAAACGCCCGCCGCCGAACGGGCGCAGGCACTGCGTTGGCTAATTGCCAACCGGCGTCCGGATGTCTCCATCGAACAGGCTGTGCGCGTGATGTGCACAGCGCTGCCCCGCGATCTCGCCACGATGCAAATCCTGCGGCGCATCGCGGAGGAAGAAGAGGCCAAGCAACCCGACCAGCCATTCAACTGGCGCACACTTCCTGGTCTGCCGCCTCGCGGATAGCCGTCTGGCCGGTGAAGTCTTCCCACCGGCGCACGATGACATCCACGTACTTCGGATCGAGTTCGATC
>JBKDZY010000026.1:0-7637 GCA_047971765.1 Hyphomicrobiaceae bacterium
CAGGCGTCGGCACCTCGGGAACCAATCTCTTCGCCGAACTCAACCGTGCTCTCGCCAACGTGCCCCCTGATCGCCTTGCCGGTGTCATCATGATCACCGACGGGCAGGTCCACGACGTTCCGGTTTCGGCGGGTGCGCTCGGCTTCGATGCACCGGTCCATGCCCTTCTCACGGGCCGCCCCGACGAGTTCGACCGCCGCATTGAGATCATCAAGGGCCCCAAGTTCGGCATTGTCGGCCAGACCCGCGACATCGAACTCGCCGTCCGCGAGACAGGCAGGCGCGGCAGCGCCAGCAACGAGGTCACGCTCAAGGTGCGCCGTGAAGGCCAGAACGATGAGGTGCTTCGCGCCCGCATAGACCAGAAGATTGCCATCCCCATGCCGTTCCCTCATGCGGGAACCAACATCGTCGAGGTCGAGCTGGAACCGGCATCGGGCGAGTTGACGGCGGCCAACAACCGCATCGTCATTGCGGCTGAAGGCGTGCGGGAAAACCTGCGGGTCCTGCTGGTGTCCGGCGAGCCCAACGCTGGTGAGCGGACATGGCGCAACCTGTTGAAGTCCGATGCCGCCGTTGACCTCGTGCACTTCACCATCCTGCGTCCGCCCGAGAAGCAGGATGGCACCCCTATTCACCAGTTGTCGCTGATCGCCTTTCCCACGCGCGAGCTGTTCTCGGAGAAGATCAAGGATTTCGACCTCATCATCTTCGACCGCTACCAGCATCGCGGCATCCTTCCGGTGCCCTACTACGACAACATCGCCCGCTATGTTGAGGATCATGGCGGCGCGCTGCTCGTAGCAGCCGGTGACGACCTGGCCGGCGGCATGAGCCTCTTCCGCACGCCGCTGCGCTCGGTGTTGCCGGCGGTACCGACCGGAACCGTCATCGAGGCGCCATTCAAGGCCAAGGTGGAAGGGGACGGCCTCAAGCATCCCGTGACGCGCAGCCTGCCCTCTTCCGGTGGCCCCGGCAGGGAACCCACCTGGGGGCGGTGGCTCCGTCAGGTCGAGGCCCAGCAGCGACGCGGGCGCGTCCTCATGCGCGGCGTCGACGACAAGCCGCTGCTCGTTCTTGATCGCAAGGGCAAAGGGCGCGTGGCCCTGCTGCTGTCCGACCAGGCCTGGCTGTGGGCCAGGGGGTATGATGGCGGCGGCCCCTACACGGCGCTTCTCCGCCGTATCGCCCATTGGCTCATGAAGGAGCCCGACCTCGAGGAAGAGCGGCTCATTGCCTCCTCGCACGGCTTGAAACTGGTCATCGAGCGCCGTTCCATGGAGAAGTCGGTCGCCTCGGTGACGGTTTCGGCCCCCGGCGGTGAAAACAGCGAAGTGCGTCTCGAACCGGATGGCGATGGCATCTGGCGCACCACGCTCGATGTCAAGGCGCCCGGCCTCTACAAGCTGCAGACCGCATCGCCCGACAGCGACGGCCGCACCCTGACAGCCGTCGCCCACGTCGGTCTCGAGGATGCCCGCGAGATGAGTGAGGTCACGGCAACCGCTGATCGCATGAAACCACTGGTGGAGGCGACCGGTGGCGGTGTGTATTGGACCCGGGGAGACAGCTTGTTGTCGGCGGTTTCCAGTTCGTCCGTTGACGTGCCACGCATCTCGATGTTGACCAATGCGCGTCTCCTGTCGGGCAGCGGCTGGCTCGGCCTCCAGGATCGCGAGGCCTACGTTACGCGTGGCGTCACGTTGACCCCGATGTTCACGGGCATCCTGGCCTTGCTGGCCCTGTTGGCCTTTATCACGCTGGCCTGGTGGCGCGAAGGACGCTGACCGTCACCGCAGCAGCGGCGATTGCGGGGGCACACGTCCGGCTTGGCAGCCGGAGGTGCTCCGAAACGCGGGAAACCCTGAAATGCGTCCCCCCTGGCGCAATGCCTCGCAATCGCGTAGAGCAGCCCGGTCGGCCAGACGTGCCGGAGAAGCCCTGAAGCGCGCCATCTCGTTGCGCTCTACAAATCGGAGATATCCCCCAGTGCTTGATGCAACACCCAACGGCACCCGTCGGACTGTGGAGGGCATGGTGTTCCTTGCCCTCTTTGCGCTCACCATTCCCGCCGCGAACTGGATGATCCACAACGTCGGCACGACCTGCGTTCCAGAGGGGCCCTGCCTTATCCCCGTGGCGCCGGGCCTCAAGGGGCCGTCGGGTGTGTTGATGATCGGTCTGGCCCTGGTTCTGCGCGATCTCGTCCAGCGGCGTCTTGGCGTCAAGGCGGCCTTTTTCGCCATTGCGGTCGGCACTGTCATATCCGCTGCCCTGGCGCCCCCGTCCCTGGTCCTCGCCTCTGCGGTGGCCTTCCTGCTGGCTGAAACGGTGGATCTAGCCGTCTACACCCCTTTGCAGCGGCGCGGTCTGGTCATGGCGGTGGTGGCGTCCAGCATGGTCGGTCTGGTTGTCGACTCGGTCGTCTTCCTGCACCTTGCGTTCGGCAATCTGGATTTCCTTCTGGGGCAGGTCATCGGCAAGGCCTGGATGGTCCTTGCAACCCTGCCTTTCATCGCCTGGCTCCGCCGCCGTGACGCCCGCATCGGTCTCCAGCCGGCCTGAGGGGAGGACACACCATGGCAGCAGCCAGGATCGCCGGTCACAAGACCCAACTCGGACAGCAGTCCGCCCTGCCGGAAAGTCCGGAGAAGGCCGTGCTCGACCGCGTGCCGAACCCGCACGCCGACACCCGCTACGTGGCGCGCTTCACCGCGCCCGAGTTCACGTCGCTGTGTCCAGTGACGGGCCAGCCCGATTTCGCCCATCTCGTGATCGACTATGTACCGGATGGCTGGCTGGTCGAATCCAAATCGTTGAAGCTCTATCTCGGATCGTTCCGCAACCATGGAGCCTTCCACGAGGACTGCACGGTCGCCATCGGCAAGCGGCTGGTGGAGCTGCTGGCGCCGCATTTCCTGCGCATCGGCGGCTATTGGTATCCGCGCGGCGGCATCCCGATTGACGTGTTCTGGCAGTCCGGTGAGGTGCCGCAAGGCATCTGGCTGCCAGATCAGGGTGTGCCGCCGTACCGGGGCCGCGGCTGAACGAGCCTGCAGCCACGAACGACCCTCAAGCTCCCAGCGCTCCCAGCCGGTTTCGCTCCAAGCGAAATACGGGCTCAGGCCGCGGCCTGCCCCGCGGAGTTGCCCGCCCTCAGGCCGATACGGCGCGTGAGCGCAACCTAACGCATCGGTTGCGGATTGAAGATCTTGTCGCGATCCATCGGTGTGGTGTCGGAGGTTCCCCAGGCACTGACTTCCACCTGGTTCTTCCTGTGGGGAGCCGAGAAATTTCCGGCGAGCAGGCGGCCCAGGCCCGCCTTGATGGAGGTGGTGTGTTCGGGCGTGCAATAATCCGGGTCCGAGGCCACGCCTTTCGCAACTTTGGCGAACGTGTAGTCGTAGCCTTTCTCGATCTTGGAGATCTGGTCGGGCGTGCTGCCCTTGGACGCCTCGAAGGCGAGGTATTGCGCGCGAACGGATTGCGGATCAAAGACATAGCCACAACGCTGTGCCCGCGCCGCGACCGTTGCGGTCGACAGCAACCGGTCCTCGGGCGTCTCGGGTTTGGGCGCGGCGGGCTTGCCGGAGCCGAAAAGTGAACTCGTAGTAAGCGCGCTCGAATCGAGCGAACAGCCACCAACGAGAACGCTGATGCCAAGCACTGCGACCGGCAAAGTCGCAAATGATCCGAATCGGAGCATGATAGTTCCCCCTATAGCCCCACTTTCGCGCGATCAGTCCCAGGGTCAAGGCCCTGTCACGACTGCACCCCGCTATTTTTTAGCGACAACTGCGGATCAATTGTGTTGCCCGTGTGTCCGGCACGACTCCCATGGGCCTTGAAGCCACAATGTGGTTCGTTGGCCACCCATCCGCTTTGGCGCCTCTCGCTCAGGCGGCAGGCCGATACGCCCCATGAGCCATGAGCGCAACCGTCTCCCCCCAGCCGCTTTCGCGACAAGCGAAATACGGCTCAGGCCGCGGCCCGGCGCGTTGCGCCGCCCCCCGCGGAGGGGCCGGCCGCAGGCCGATACGCCCCGTGAGCGCAAACTAGCGCATCAGCTCGCGCATGGCCCGGTCGAGGCCGTCGATGGTCAGCGGATACATGCGATCTTCCATCAGGTCGGAAACCAGCTTGATCGAAGGCGTCCAGCTCCAGTGCTGCTCCGGCACCGGATTGAGCCACACACAATGCTCGTAGATCCCGGTCACGCGCCGCAGCCACGTCGAGCCCGCTTCCTCGTTCATGTGCTCGACCGACCCGCCCGGCACCGTGATCTCATAGGGGCTCATGGAGGCATCGCCGACAAACACGATCTTGTAGTCGGAGCCGTATTTGTGAAGCACGTCCCAGGTGTTGGTGCGTTCGGTCCAGCGTCGCTTGTTGTTCTTCCACACGAACTCATAGAGGCAGTTGTGGAAGTAGAAGTGCTCCATGTGCTTGAATTCGGTCCGGCTCGCGGAGAACAGCTCCTCGGCGAGCTTGATGTGCCAATCCATCGAGCCGCCGATGTCGAACAGCATCACCACTTTCACGGTGTTGCGCCGTTCGGGCCGCATCTGGATGTCGAGATAGCCCTTGCGCGCCGTTCCCCTGATCGTGCCATCGAGATCGAACTCGTCGGGCGCGCCTTCGCGGGCAAATTTCCTGAGCCGCCTCAACGCCACCTTGATGTTGCGCGTACCAAGCTCGACCTTGTCGTCGAGATCCTTGAATTCGCGCTTGTCCCACACTTTGAGGGCGCGAAAATTCTTGTTTTCCTTCTGGCCGATCCTGACGCCGGCGGGATTGTAGCCTTCCGCCCCGTAGGGCGAGGTGCCGGCCGTGCCGATCCACTTGTTGCCGCCCTGATGCCGGCCCTTCTGCTCCTCGAGGCGCTTTTTCAGCTCCTCCATGATCTTGTCCCAGCCGCCGAGTGCCTCGATCTTGGCGCGCTCCTCGTCCGTCAGATAAAGCTGCGACATGACCCGCAGCCATTCCTCCGGAATCTCGACGTCCTCCCCGTCGCTCATCAGCTCCAGCCCCTTGAAGACGTGGCCGAAAACCTGGTCGAACTTGTCCAGGTGGCGCTCGTCCTTCACCAGCACGGTGCGCGACAGGTAATAGAAGTTCTCGACCCGCATGTCGGCCAGGTCGGCCTGCAAGGCTTCCATGAGCGCCAGGTATTCCTTCAAGGTGACAGGAACCTTGGCCGATTTCAGCTCGTAGAAGAAGTTGGTGAACATGAGAGCGCCTTCGTTCGGGCTGGGATGTGGCGCCAGCATAGGCAGCGCGGGGCTCGAGTGCAACGCGCACGAGGACGCCAGATTGGGGCGATGGCGCCATGCTTGGGATTGCGGGCAGGATCCAGGGAATCGGCAGATGCAACTTGTTCGGACCAGTGCAACGGTGCAGCGCCTACCGTGAGCGAAAAAGCGCGCCACCCAGCCAATTTCGCTACCAGCGAAATTCGGCTCAGGCCGCGACTGCGGCCCGGCACCAGTGCCGCCCCCGTAGAGGACCCGGCCGCAGGCCGATACGGTCCGTGAGCGAAAAGCGCGCCACTCAGCCCTGGAAGGCGTCCTGCCATTCAGGTTCCTTGAAGCCGACCAGCAGCTTGCCGTCATGCTCCACAATCGGGCGGCGGATCATCGAGGGCTGCTCACGCATCAACGTGATGGCCTTGGTCTTTGTCAGCCCCGCCTTGGCGTCGTCGGGCAGCTTCCTGAAGGTCTGGCCTTGCCGGTTGATGACGGCCTCCCAGCCGGCCTCTTTCGACCATCGCTCAAGTTTGGCGGCTGTCACGCCGGCCTTCTTGTAGTCGTGGAAGGTGTAGTCGATCCCGTGCTCTTCCAGCCAGGTGCGCGCCTTCTTCACTGTGCCGCAATTCGGAATGCCGTAGACGATGGTGCTCATGATGCCCTCCGCTCGGCGCCGGATCGATAGCCCCGGCGCACTGCTGCCTCTTCGCCGAGTGTACGGCCGCGGCAGCGATTGACAACCGCACAGCCCATTGACGGTGTCGACGCGTGGCGCGCGTAGCCCGCCTCCTCCCTGGGCCCTGTCTGCATTCAGGGGATTCCTATTTCAGCTGAGTTCTGATTCAAGGCCGTAGAAGGAGACGGCCATTGAGCAGACGGACGCTGACAGACGAGCAATGGAGTAGGATCGAGGGGCATCTTCCGGGGCGTGTTGGAACGCCAGGCTGGAGTGGGGTCGACAACCTGCTGTTCGTCGATGCGATCCTGCGGATGGCGGGCAATGCCGCGCATTGATGCGATCTACCGGAAACTTTCGGCCAATGGACAGCAGTGCATAGCACGTGGAAGGTTTAGCGATGAAGTTTGACAACAATTTCGTGCCGGTGCCGGCAGGCAGATCAAATATCATTGACGCAGATCTGCAAATTCGAATG
This sequence comes from Hyphomicrobiaceae bacterium, assembly GCA_047971765.1. Taxonomy (GTDB): domain Bacteria; phylum Pseudomonadota; class Alphaproteobacteria; order Rhizobiales; family Hyphomicrobiaceae. Next base: position 6,401 of record JBKDZY010000026.1, read on the forward strand.
GCCACAGGTCGATGGAACCCGGAATCATCCGCCAAAGGGGGCTCCGTCGATATCGTTCTTTTCCATGATCCCGAAATCCTTCCCGACAGACTAACAATGAGCCCTCCTGAAAAGGTAGTTCGAAATCGCGAACTGCTCGGCGCCCCGCCGATAAGTCAGGTGGTATTCCAATCCGATCACTGCAGTGAAATCGCCAAGCTAACTATCGACATTGATCGCCAAGATGGCGAGGTTGCCTTAATCCATCGAGGAGGACGTGATCCTAGCTTCAAATATATCGCTCGCTTGATCGAATTGGCTCAGAAAGGTCGGGTCAGTGAGCATCCCTGGAAAACTATCCGATACATTTTGGAAGCACTGCCATTGATGCCGCTTTGGGAAGATGAATACGCCAAACAATGGGGTGCGAAGCGCATTGGAGTATATATTTCCCGCCCTCTCGCAGAGGAGCTCTCAAAACTAGCGGGCGTGCCTGCGCCGATTGGTGAGAGCGATCTTGTACAGATCGCGAGCCGAGAGATCGCGGCATGAGCGCTCTGAGTGATACCGAACTGTTCGACCGTACTGTAGAGAGTGCCGCAAGCATCAGGGCTGAATGCAGACGGTGCCTGGTCCACAATATGCCTCATTGATGGCACGCGCATTTCCGTGCGAACCGTCCCGCAACGCCGCACAAGAGAGATTTCCGGAATGAGACTGAACTTTCCAGACACGACCAGGTCGGCAGGCGCCAGTGCTTCGCGAGCCGGCGGTGATTGGCAGGCCAGGGTATCGGCGATTGCGGCGGTGCTCATGTTGGCGGCAACACTCGTACCGGCCTGGATGATGCACGCGGGCGACGGACGGACCGATGCGGATGGCGCGCCGCAGTCATCTGAACCGGGGCTTGCGCGGCAGGCGTCATCCGCTGGCAACGAGGTGGTTGCCAGTATCTATGCGGGCGTTCCGTTCTACAGGCCGAATGACGTCCACCTCCAGCGCCCCGACGGCACCGACATGACCTTCAAGAAGCTGCGCTGGGACAGCGACGCCTTTTATTTCCCCATCGACGGCGGTGCCCGCGCCATCCACTGGCTGGGATCGGTCGGCTACATGGTGGACTTCCTGCATGGCAAGGCCATCGCTGAACTGGGCAAGGGTACCCACGGCCGCAAGATCAAGAACGGTGTCATCCAGGATGCCGAGACAACCGGCACGTTGAAGGGCAAGCCTGCGCCCTCGCCGTTCCATCTCACCG